>NZ_PYWN01000018.1 GCF_003049505.1 Metasolibacillus meyeri | reverse complement strand
AATAAAGTATACTTTGAAATTCTGTTGCATATATCAAATAAGCTTCATTTATACTTAGAAAGTAAAATATTTACTTTTTTAAATGTAATTAACGTTACTCTAGATTTAATGAAGAACAAGGCTTTCATTTAACAAGAGAATAAGGGGAGATTTTGGTGAATAAAAAAATGAGCAGTAAATTATTGCTGCTTGCTGAAAAAATACAGACTAAGCAAGCAGTTGTTGGAGTAATAGGTCTTGGTTATGTAGGACTTCCTTTAGCGCTTGAAGCTGTAAAAAGTGGCTTTGTTGCAATCGGGTTTGATAAAAATAGAGACAAAATTAATAGCTTAAATCAGAAGAAAAGCTATATTTCAGATTTGCAATCTATTATCGTACAAGAGGCATTAGAGAGCGAGCGCTTTATCGCAACAGATCAATTTGAATTACTGCAGCAGACCGATATTATCGTTATTTGTGTACCGACACCTATAGCAGCCGATAAAAGTCCAGATATTTCGTATATTGAGGAAGCAGTTATGAAAATACAGCAATATATGACGACGGATACATTAGTCATTTTAGAGAGTACGACCTACCCAGGAACGACAAGAGAAATTGTTTATCCGATGATTGAGCAATGTGGCTATACGGTAGGGAACAATTACTTTCTCGCATATTCGCCAGAGCGTATCGATCCAGGGAATATGCATTTTAATGTGAAAAATACACCAAAAGTTGTCGGGGGATTAACTGAAGACTGCACACAGCTCGCGAAGTTATTTTATGAGCAAGCGTTACAGACAAAAGTTCACTGTGTATCCACTCCCGAAGTTGCTGAGATGGAAAAATTGCTTGAAAATACGTTTCGCCAAGTAAATATTGCTTTAATTAATGAGCTGAGCAAAGTATGCCATGCAATGAATATTAATATTTGGGAAGTAGTAGATGCAGCTGCTACGAAGCCATATGGTTTTATGCGCTTTACACCGGGGCCGGGTGTTGGTGGACACTGTATACCAGTAGATCCGAAGTATTTATTATGGATAGGGCAGCAATATGGCATCCATGCCTCATTAATAGATGCGGCAGATAAAGTAAACGAGTCTATGCCAAAATTCGTAGTAGAGCGATTGACTTACTATTTGAATATGCACCATAAGCAGTTAGTAGGAGCGAAAATTATTGTTATTGGAGTCACTTATAAACCAAATGTGAATGATATACGTGAATCGCCCGCATTAAATATTGTTCAATTGTTAAAAGGCATGCATTGTGACATTCAAATCGTTGATCCATTTATTAAGGATATGCCGACTGTTTCACTAACGCCACAGCTCGTTCAACAGGCAGATGGGGTTATCATTTTAACGAATCATTCAATGATTGATTATGGAATAATAGATAGTCATGCGAATTTTATTTTTGATACACGTCAAACGGACTATGCATTCAATAACGAAAACTACTATAAATTATAAGGAGCGTTATGATGCGGAACTTACTACTTTGTAGTATATTACTTGTTTTATTGTTAGTGGCTTGTCAGTCGAGTGAGGGGAAGGAAACGATTCGTGCAGTAACGCCCTCAATTGAAGTGAAGGAATCGGACGGAACATTGAGCGATGTGATTCGGCTATCCAATACACTGCAGCCAAAATTAGGACTTACATTCAATGGTTTGGCAGATGAAGACACGATGATGAAACTATTAGATGCACTGGCCACACATCAAATGAAAGCCACGTTTTTTATAGAGGGAATGCGGGTAGCACAAGAACCAGAGCTTGTACAGAAGATACTAGCACATGGACATGAGGTGCAAAATGGCACGTTAACATTTGCGGATATGTCAGAGTTAAATTATGAGCAAACATATAAAGAATTTTTTTTAGCAAATCAAATTTTTGAGAAGCATTTAGGTTATGCACCGCAATATGTACGTAGTCGTTCAGGAGATGCGACGGAAAGTATGCGTTTAGCAGCAGCAACGTTAGGATTGAAAGCGGTAGTAGAATATTCTATTAATCCACAAGATCGCAACATGCAAAGTGCGGAGGAAATTGTCACCTATATTGAACGTTTTTGGAGTAGTGGGGCTATTATTCATTTGAACACCTATATAAATCCCGCTGTTATTGAAGCAATTTCGTTATTGGCAGGAAAAGCAAATGAAAAGAGCTATAAACTAACAACATTGTCAGAAGTGCTGGAAAATCAATATACTGTACGCAAATTAGAGGAAATAGAAGGCTACGACGCCATTCAAATGAATGCTAATTATGAAGATGCAGAGCCACATATTTATTACCGTAAAAATACAACCAAGAAAGAAGTTGCTTTAACATTTGATGATTGGGCAAGTGAGGAAAGAACGAAGGAAATATTAGATGTGTTGCGCCAGTACGATATTAAAAGCACATTTTTTTTAATCGGAAGTGGCGTGGAAAAGGACCCACATTTAGCGAAAATGATTTTAGATGAAGGGCATGAGGTGGCTAGTCATTCTTACTATCATCGAAATATTACGGAAATGACACCAGAGGAGTTACAGGAGGATATTGTAAAGACACATCATGCGTTGACATACGCTTTGCAGGAATCACCATTATTATATTTTAGACCTGCGCAAGGTGTAATTGATGAAAAATCGGCAAAAGTCGTTGCGGCAACAGGGATGAAAACAATCGCTTTATACGATATTGCATCGTTCGACTGGAACACTGACTACGCGCTACAGGACATTTATAACCGAATTATGGAGCGGGTAGCGCCAGGGAAAATTATCGTTATGCACGTATTGGACGGAACTGAAACAGTTGAAGCCTTACCTTTAATCATTGAACAATTACAGCAGCAAGGCTATACATTTGAAAAGCTCTCTACATGGATTGAACAACATTCTGAGGAAAGTGTGGATTGATGAAATGGAAAAGGAAATTTTAATGGCAAAGCGACCAGATCGGCGCATTTTATCAAATATTCCTGATCCAGAAAATATGCGTAGATTAGTAGATCGACGAGGGGCTAACTACCAGCAATCCGAGGTGGATATTACAGATGTTAATGAACTATTTCGCTTGCAGTCATTAAGCTTACGTTATATTACGAAGATGCCAGTAAAAGTTTCGCAATCATTTATAAAACGAAAGGCTACCGTAACGTTTTATTCTGAAGATATTTCAGTCACAGGTATATTGCTTTATTCAAATACGGCGGATGCTTTTGACACGGATGAAATGATTACATTAGCCTTTAAAATTCCGGGAGGTGCAATGCCAGAAGGATATGAGGCAAATGTCAAGCTGAAGGGGAAACTCATTCGCGCATTTACAAAAGAGATAGATGGGGAAACGCGCTATTATTATGCATGTGAGTTTTTGCAGTCGTTAAATGAATATATGAAGAAAAAGCGCTGGGGTCTATCCATTTTTGTAGCAAGTCTTGTATTATTGCTTGCCACATTAACAGTTATGCTTATGCGGGCAGAGAGTGTCATTTATTTTAAATTTAATAAATCTTTATATTTATATAGTTTAATTGCAGCAGCGTTTTTGCTAAGTCGCTATATGTTTGGTATGTTTTATCGAAATTTGCGTATAAATCCTGAATATGAACCTGCTGTTTCAATTATTATTCCAGTGTTTAATGAGGAGAAATGGATTCAACGAACAATTTTAAGTTGCATGAATCAATATTATCCAGTTGATAAATTAGAGGTAATTGTTGTCGATGATTGCTCCACAGATAGTACGAAGCTTAGAGCTGAAGAAACAGTAGAACTCCTTCACCAAGAGGGAGAGCGTTTTAAAACGAAGGAGCGTTTAACCGTTTATCAATTACCACAAAACGGTGGCAAACGAGAGGCGCTCATGGCAGGTGTGCATAGGGCAAAGTATGATTTAGTTGTCTTTGTGGATTCCGATAGTTTTTTAGAGCCGAATGCGATTCGTAACTTAGTGCAGCCTTTTCAAGATGAGAAAATGGGTGGGGTAGCAGGGCGCACTGAAGTGGAAAATAAGTTTACGAATGCATTAACGAAGTTACAGACGGTTCGTTATTATATCGCATTTCGTATTATGAAGGCGGCTGAGTCATGGTTTGATGCAGTTACATGTCTTTCTGGTCCACTTGCTTGTTACCGCAAAGAGCTTGTTTTACAAAACGGAGAAGCCTGGCTAAATCAAAAATTTCTCGGTCAACCTGCAACATTTGGTGATGATCGCAGTATGACAAACTACATTTTAAAAACACATCGCACGACGTATCAAGATAATGCAGTGTGTTCAACAATTGTACCATCCGATACGCAATCATTTTTATCACAGCAAATGCGCTGGAAACGCTCCTGGCTTAGGGAATCTTTACGTGCACTTACATTTATGTGGACAAAGGAACCATTTATGTTCCTCTTCTTCATTATCGGTTTAATCGTACCAATTGCTGCCCCTGTTGTCGTTGTTTACAATTTATTGTGGGTGCCGATTACACAAGGCATTTTTCCTCGAACATTTTTAATCGGTTTATTGTTAATGGCTATGTTAATGAGCTTAGCACATCTTTATTTTAGAAGAAGTAAGCTATGGTCATTTGGCTTTATATTTGTGCTATTTTATGAGTTTGTGTTGCTATGGCAAATGCCTGTGGCGTGGGTCACTTTCTGGAAATCTACATGGGGGACGAGAGAAACACCACAAGATATATTAGAACGTGAAAAGAAGTTGGAAAGAAAGGCTCGGCGCAAGGAGAAATGGAAATGGAGGAATGGAGGTGAGAAGAAATGAGTAAAAAGGGCGTCGCATTAAATCAAAAATCGAAAGAGCGTAAGAAGGTCATTCGAACGGTTATTCAGGCGGTGATTGTCGCTTTTCTTGCGATTATTTTAATACGTGCTGTCTTTTTGCTCAATAAATTTGAGGAGACGGCTTTAGCAACATCGAATGAAGCCGGATTTATCGCCTTATCCTATTTTGGTGTAAGTCGCGGAGAATCACCGAAATATGTCTCGAAAGCGGAGTTGGCAAAGCAATTAACATTATTAGCAAAGCAAGGTTATACAACCATCTCTCAACAGGACATTATTGATTTTTATGAGGAAGGCAAGCCGTTACCTGAGAAAGCATTATATTTATCATTTGAGGATGGGCGCACAGATTCTAGCATCTTCTCACAAAAAATATTGGAAAAGCTAAACTATCGTGCGACGATGTACACGTATGCCAATAAAATGGATACGAAAGATACAAAGTTTTTAAAGCCGAATCATTTGAAACTGATGGAAAATAGCGGTTACTGGGAGTTAGGCTCAAACGGCTATCGACTAACATATATTAATGTCTTTAATGATGAAGGGCAGTCACTAGGCGTCATTGATGAAAACGATGTACCAGACAAAATGATGATTGAATACTATAATCATTATTTAATGGATTTCATTCGTGATGAATATATGATTCCGACTGAAACACGAGCTGAATTGGAAAAACGCATTACAGAGGATTATGAATTCATGCGTGATATTTATACAGAATCGCTCGGTGAAGTGCCAAAGGCTTATGCGATTATGCATGCAAACGCGCTTTATAACAATATGGATGCACTCGTTGAAAAGGTCAACGATAAGCATATTAAAGAGCTATACAAAATGCATTTCAATTTAGAGCGAGATGCCTACAATGAAGCAGATGCGGATATTTATAATTTGAGTAGATTACAAGTTTCACCATATTGGCCGACGAACCATTTGATGATGAAAATTCAACAATCGAGCAAGCAGCGTGTTGAGTTTGCTATCGGTGACAAGGAGCTTGCAAAGGAGTGGACTTTAGCAAATGGTGCAGCAGAATTTTTAAATAATGAGCTCATTTTAACATCAGAGCCTTCAGCACAGGCAACATTATTTTTAAAGCAAAAGCTACCGACGGCATACCAGCTTGAGTTTGACTTTTACGGTAACGTTGTCGGTGAGCAATCACTTTATGTGAAAGCTGCTGATGAAAGTTATATGCGCATCATGTTAAAGGATAATGAAGTTGTTATTTTAGAAAAGCAGCTGAATCAAAAAGAGGCTGAATTAGAGCGACATACGTTGGAGGAAATAGAGTGGAGCGGTGAGGATTATGCCTTTAACAAGGCGACCGTGTACTCCTATTATGATACACAGCAAGGCTCCCGCATTGATGAAGAAGAGTATCCCCGCAATTTAAAAAACCGCCGTCATTTCGCGCTACAAGTGGGAACAAACGAGTTACACTTAACAGTTGATAAAGAACTTACGACAACAATTGCGATGAACGATGTTAGCCAAGGAGCACAGATTGGCTTTGGCGCAGCCTATTCTAAAAAGGATACGGCACATGAGCAATACATGGATGATATATATGATACCATCGTGGAGAATATTAAAATAACTGATGAAGCAGATGAAGTTATTTTCTCAAATCAATATACGGAAATAGCAAAGGTAGAGCATAATATGTCTACATGGTTTAATGGTTTGGTAGATTTTTTTATTGAAAACTTTTGAAAATAAGGAGGGCTGTTCATTTGCGAACAGCCCTGTATTAACTAGAAGAAAAGCTATATGAAGCGAGTGCTTTTAAATTCTTTGGTATAAAAGTAATGATTCGCCCGCAAGATGCCCATTTTCGCCCGTTAAACATGGAATTTCGCCCACAAGACAAGCAAATTCGCTCAACCAAACTTCAACATCATGTGTTCATTGAATCCCTATGAATAGAAAGCTCACTTATGAAAAATGCCTAATGCAGCAATTCGCTGCATCGCCTCGCGAAGCCTTTCCTCACTGACGAGTAGACCGACACGTACATAGCCTTCCCCGAATTCCCCAAAACCCTTTCCATTTGCAACAGCAACATCAGCTTTGTTTAGCAATAAATCAGTAAACTGCTCGCTTGTATAATTTTGTGGCACAGGTAGCCATGCAAAAAATGAGCCAGCTGGTGCTTTCACTTGCCAGCCAATTTTCGCTGCTTCCTCAACTAATACATTTCGTCTGCTTTCATAAGTAGCGCGCAATTGTTCAACAGCATTTTGCTCAGTGCTTAGTGCATGTGCTGCGGCATGCTGAACTGCTGGGAATAAGCTACAAAACAAATGATCTTGTAGCAATTGAATTGCTTCGATCATTTTCGCATTACCTACAGCGAAGCCGACACGCCAGCCCGCCATATTGAATGTTTTCGACAATGTATAAAATTCGATGCCAACATCCTTTGCTCCCTCTACCTGTAAAAAGCTAATCGGCTTCTTGCCATCAAAGCCAATTGCACCATAGGCAAAATCATGTGCGACAGCAATATGATGCTTTTTCGCAAATGCAACAGTTTCTTTAAAGAAGTCATAAGTTGCTATCGCTCCTGTTGGATTGTTAGGATAGTTAATATAAAGAAGCTTTGCCTGCTCTTTAATATCCTCACTCAATGCGTCGTAATCAGGTAAAAATTTATTTTCTGGTAGTAACGGCATCGTAGCAAATTGCACATCAGCAAGCGCGACACCTGACAAATAATCAGGATAGCCAGGATCAGGCAGCAACATCATATCACCGGGATTCATTATGGCAAGTGGCAGTTCAACCAGTCCAATTTTCGTTCCACCAACGATTGCGACCTCTGTTTGTGGATCAATCGTAACACCATATTCGCGCATATAAAAGGCGGCGGCTGCCTCGCGTAGCTCTGTAATTCCGCGAAATGGTGGATACTTATGTGTTAACGGATTTTCCGCAGCTTCTTGCAATGCTTCGATAATATGTGATGGTGTCGGCTGGTCAGGATTACCTTGTCCTAAATTAATAATATCGCGTCCTTCAGCAATGGCTGTATTGACCTTTTGTGCGAGTGAAGCAAAAAATTGAGATGGTAGTTGTTGTAGCTTTTTTGAAAATTCCATGCAATCCCCTCGTTTTCTGAATATAATAAAAATATGGTAAGTCTTTTTTGAAAAAATGTCTATATAGGAAGTGAAACTATGAAAATCGGATGTATTCAATTAAATGTTCGCTTTGGCAAAGTGGATGAAAATTTTGAACGAGCAGAACAATTTATTCGCAAAGCTGCACAAGGTGGCGCTGAAATTATCGTACTACCGGAAATGTGGAATACAGGGTACGCACTTGAAAAATTGTCAGAACTAGCAGATGAAAACGGTGAACGCACGAAAGCGTTTTTAAGTAAGCTTGCACAAGAGTTAGCTGTCCATATCGTTGGAGGTTCAGTAGCAATTCGCGTTGGCGAGGAATTTTTCAACACAATGTATACCTTTAATAAAGAAGGGGAGCTGGTTGGTGAATATAGTAAAGTGCATTTATTCCGCCTAATGGACGAGCATTTATATTTACAAGCAGGAGACCAGATGAACCGATTTACTCTAGGGGATATTGAAGCAGGGGGCGTTATTTGTTACGATATTCGTTTCCCAGAATGGCTGCGCTCACATGCATTACAAGGAGCAAAAGTGCTATTCGTACCTGCGCAATGGCCGACACCGCGTATCGATCATTGGAAAACATTATTGCAAGCACGTGCGATTGAAAACCAGTGCTTTGTCATCGCAGTCAATCGAATTTCACGTAAAGTAGAAAATTTCAACGGTCAATCGATGATCATTCAGCCTTGGGGCGAGGTGCTGTGGACTGGCGCTGACGATGAGGAACTTGCGATTATCGATGTTGACTTCTCTATTGTTGATGAAGTACGTACGCGCATCCCTGTATACGATGACCGCAGACCAAATTTATATGAGGAAGTAGTGAAAAGCTAGCCAGAAAATTATTTCTGGTTAGTTTTTTTATAGGGAAATGTAGAGATGATATATGATGAAGGAAATTGTGTGAGAATTGTGTGTGTGCCTGGCACTAAAATTATGATTGTCTTTTTGAAAAGAACATTTTATAATTAATCTCAATAAAAGGACAAACAAAGCGCTTTATTGCAGGGTTTACGTGTATTTTTACAGTGTACAAATGTATAACACCACAGGAGGGTACGGGAATGAAAAAAATTATTGTGACGGGTGCACTTGGTCAAATTGGTTCAGAGTTAGTAGGGAAATTACGTACAATTTATGGAAATGATGCAGTTTTAGCAACAGATATTCGCACAGCACAGCAAGATGGTCCATTTGAAATATTAGATGTAACAGATGGCAAGCGAATGCATGAGCTTGCGAAGGATTTTGAGGCAGATACGATGATTCATATGGCTGCATTATTGTCAGCAACTGCTGAAAAGAATCCTCTTTTTGCATGGAATTTAAATATGGGTGGCTTGATGAACGCATTAGAAGTATCACGTGAGCTGAGTTTACAATTTTTCACGCCGAGCTCGATTGGGGCATTCGGTCCATCTACACCAAAGGATAACACGCCGCAGGATACGTTACAGCGTCCAACAACGATGTATGGTGTCAACAAAGTAGCAGGGGAATTGCTATGTGATTATTATTTCACAAGATTTGGCGTAGATACGCGCGGTGTTCGCTTCCCAGGCTTAATTTCTTATGCAACGCCACCAGGTGGGGGAACGACAGATTATGCAGTTGATATCTACTATAAAGCGATTGAAGATGGGAAATATACATCTTATATCGCAGAAGGCACATATATGGATATGATGTATATGCCTGACGCATTGCAGGCAATTGTTGACTTAATGGAGGCAGATGGCTCGAAGTTAGTGCATCGTAATGCGTTCAATATTTCAGCAATGAGCTTTGAGCCTTCACAAATTGCAGCGGAAATTAAAAAGCATATTCCGAACTTTACAGTTGAGTATGCTGTAGATCCTGTGCGTCAAGCGATTGCAGATAGCTGGCCGAATGCGATTGATTCATCAGCTGCCAAAGCGGAGTGGGGCTTCAATGCGAAGTACGACCTTGCTTCAATGACTAGCGATATGTTAGAGAAATTGAAAAAGTAAGATTGATCTAGTTATTTTAGACATATATAAGACACCTTTTAGGCTGCTTAGTTACCGTATTTTCGGGCGCTAAGTAGCTTAAATTTTATCATTATAATACAGTGGGGAATCTCAGTGTAAGGGAAGATATCGGTTTGGAAATACAACCGATAGAAAACACAGTTAAAATTTATGCAATGATAGTGATAAACTTATAGAAAATAATCTATATTTACGAATAGAGGTGCTGTTGGATGGTTAGAAGAAGGGGCGTATATAAAGTAAGTATCATTGGTAAGCCGCTTGTTTGTTTATTTTGTAAAGGGACTACGTTTAGGCACCGAGAAGTATATGTCAAAGTGGTTAATCATGAGCAAGGGGTGCAAAAAAGAAAATAACGTTACAATCTTTGACGTGTACTACATGTGCACAATCGTTAAAGTTTGAGGAACAAAAACATGATGGTGTCAGCAATATTGAATATGTGCAGGTGAGCGATTAATGGTCGATTATTTTGTAGCAAAAGAAAGCCGTCTATTTATTTTTGATGAACAGATTCGTTGCCATATTTGTTCGCATGATATATTTATTCCATACGAAATCTATTCCAATGTTGAAAAGCCCGGTATACAAGTTGTTTTTACACACTACGCTGCTATTTGCCAGCAGTGCGGCTTTGTTATAGAATTTAGCAATCCGAGCCGTCCTGATGAAGAGACGGGGATATTTCGATGGGCGTTGAACCAACAATTTGTGCATGTGTGACTAATTACAGTAGAGCTAGTACAACCCTTAATAATGAAGCCAAATGCATCACACCATGCATTTTGCACAATCAAGACTTTCAATTAAGCCCTTGGCAAAGGAGAATCAACAAATGAATATAACGCAATTTGAACAGTATATAAGCATATTATTCGGTGAAGAACTATTAACACAAATTGAGCATGAGTATGGCTTTACGAATAAAACGGATGATGAAATCAGAAAAATTGGCTATGCAACAAATTTATCGCTTGAAACGATTGAAGAGGCGAAAAAGCATGACGTAGATTTGATGGTGACACACCATGATGCTTGGGACTTTATCTATGGTTTAAAAGAAGCTTGTATTGAAAAGTTAAAGGAATATGATATTAGCCACTTTTGGATACACGCGCCATTAGATTATGTCGAGTTTGGTACTTGTACATCACTAATGAATGTACTTGGGGTTGATAACATTATCAAATACTCCGTGTATCAAAACAACTCTCTCCCAGGGATTGGCGAATATAATAAAGAACTTTCATTTCATGAACTTGTTGAAAAAATGAGTGAAAAGCTAAAGGAACCGATTCGGGCATGGCAATATAATGATAAAGCTGTGAAGAAGATAGGCGTTTTAACAGGCGCAGGAAATTCCTCTGATGCAATGAAAATGGCAGTGGAAGAAGGCTGCGATACATATATTACAGGAGAAGTAAATTTATACACCATTCAATATGCACAATTTGTAGGAATTAATTTGTTGGTCGGCAGCCATACATTTACCGAAATTTTTGGTGTGGAAAGCCTAGCTTATAAGCTGAAAGCATTGGAGCCGAGCATCACACTAACTTTATTACCAGAAACACATTTTGAAGTAATGTAGAGAAAGTGTGCAACCACTTTCTCTACATAATTTCATTTTTTCGAAGCCACTACTAATGCTTCAACCGTCTCCCAATCATCATTTGCGAGAGCGTCAACAATTTTACTACCAACAATCACGCCATCGCTAAAGCTAGCGAATTTTTTTACATGCTCAGGTGTGGAAATACCGAAGCCAGCTAATACAGGGATAGGGCTAGCTGCCTTCAATTTGGCGAAATGCTTTTCTAGCTCATCTGCAAAAGCGTTGCGTGCACCGGTGATGCCATTCACTGTGACTGCATATATAAAGCCTTCACTCGCTGCTGCTAATTTTTTGATACGCTCAGCAGGGCTTGTTAAAGAAATCAGCTGGATAAGTGCTATTTGCTCCTGCTGTAGTGCCTGATAAATAATCGCACGCTCCTCCAATGGCATATCAGGAATAATGACACCATGAATACCTGCTTGCTTTGCATCGTGGGCAAATTTTTCAGCACCGTATGCTAAAATCGGATTTAAATAGGTCATCGCAACAAGCGGTACAGTGATTTCCTCTGCAAAGCTTGCTAGAGTAGCTAAAGTTGATTTTAATGTAGTGCCATTTTTTAAAGCACGCTGTCCAGCTAGCTCAATCGTTGGTCCGTCCGCTACAGGATCGGTGAAGGGAATGCCAATCTCAATCGCAGTTACGCCGATTTTCTGCAAACGTAAAATCGTCGCTTTTAAAGTTTCTAGCCCACCATCACCTGCCATAATATATGGAACAAATGCACGATCACCATTGGCTAAAACTTGCTCAATTGCTTTTTGAATCATGCCTCTTTCCCTCCAATCGCATCAATTAATGTATGCACATCTTTATCACCACGACCTGATAGGCAAACCACAATGATTTCATCAGCTGGCTTAGATTTTGCTAACTGTGCAGCATAATAAATTGCATGAGCGCTTTCTAAAGCTGGTAAAATGCCCTCTGTTTCAGCCAGTAATTTAACGCCTTCCAAAGCCTCTACATCTGTCACGCTTTCATAAAGAGCACGCCCAATATCGCTTAAATAGCAATGCTCGGGTCCCACACCAGGGTAATCAAGTCCCGCTGAAATGGAATGCGCCTCCTGTACAAAGCCATTTTCATCCTGTAATAAATACATATACGCACCGTGCAGTACCCCTTTTTGTGCGCCATAAATCGCTGCTGCATGTTTTCCTGTCGCAAGGCCTGCACCAGCTGCCTCAACGCCAATCAATTGTACATCCTCATCCTCAACGAAGGGATAAAACATCCCGATGGCATTACTCCCTCCACCGATGCAAGCAATTACTGTGTCGGGTAGTCGTCCTTCTTGTTCAACAATTTGAGCACGTGTTTCATCACCAATCACACGTTGAAAATCGCGAACAATCGTAGGGAAGGGGTGTGGACCAAGTGCTGAGCCTAAAATATAATGTGTGTCTTCTACATGCGTTACCCAATGGCGTAGAGCTTCATTTACTGCGTCTTTTAAAGTAGCAGAACCTTTTTCAACGGACACAACTTTTGCGCCGAGCAGCTCCATACGGAAAACATTCAATGCTTGGCGTCTTACATCTTCTGCGCCCATATAAACGATGCATTCTAAATCGAGTAATGCACATGCTGTCGCTGTTGCGACACCATGCTGTCCTGCTCCTGTTTCGGCAACGATTTTCCTTTTGCCCATGCGCTTTGCTAAAAGTGCTTGTCCAATCGCGTTATTAATTTTATGTGCACCTGTATGGTTTAAATCTTCACGCTTTAAATAAATTTTTGCACCACTGCATTTTGCCGTTAGGCGCTCCGCGAAATAAAGAGGTGTCTCACGTCCGACATATTGCTGTAAATAATATTGAAATTGCGCCAAAAACTCTGCGTTATTTTGCGCTTCTTCATAAGCTTGCTCTAGCTCAAGAAGAGGTGTCATCAATGTTTCAGGTACGAATTGCCCGCCATATTCACCGAAACGTCCTGTTACAGTTGTCATCGTATTGCTCCTTTCGCATTGTGGATAAATGCTTGAATTAATGCTGAATCCTTTACACCATCACGTTCCACACCACTTGATACATCGACTGCCACAGGTTGGAAGAATTGAATCGCCTCGGCTACATTATCAACCGTTAAGCCACCTGCAACGATGACCTTCTCACTTGGAATGCTTGCCTCTTCTAGTAAAGACCAATCGAATGTATGCCCACTGCCACCACGAAAATCGGTGCCAGGTGCATCAAATAAATAATAATCTACCCCAAAGGCTGCCGCCTTTTTCACATCATCGGCATTGTGCACTGAAAATGCCTTTAATGCAGGTAAGCCGATCTGCTGAATAAAATCATTCGTTTCGTCACCATGATATTGAATATAATCGAGTGGAACCGTCTCAGCGATTGTGCGAATTGTTTCCGCATCCTCATTGACGAATACCCCTACCTTTTTGACGTTTGTAGGTATTTGTTTCGCAAGCTCTTTCGCTTCCTCTACCGCAATGCGGCGTTTACTTGGAGCAAAGACAAATCCGACAAAATCCGCGCCAGCTTGCACCGCTGTTTCGACATGTTCAGGCATTTTTAAGCCGCATATTTTGACCATTGTCACTGCGCTTCACCAGCCTTCACTAATGGAATTTGCAATGCCTGTAAATCATCGGCTACATTGTTGCTGCGCATAAGTGATTCGCCAACAAGTACAGCACGGGCTCCAGCTGCGGCTACCGTTGCTGTATCTTCAGGCACCCAAATGCCGCTCTCGCTAATAAAGGCGATATCGCTATTTGTTAAGTGACGTGCTACCTCTGCTGTTTGTGCTAAATCTACCTCGAACGTTTTTAAGTTACGGTTATTGACACCGACAATTTTCGGGTTTATTTTTAATGCGCGCTCTAGTTCTTCAACATCATGTACTTCTACTAAAACATCTAGTCCTAAAAAGGTTGCATAGTCATGTAGAGAATGGAGTTCCTCATCTGTTAAAGCGGCAACAATTAATAAAATAACGGATGCCCCCGCAGCCTTTGCATAGTCAATTTGCACTGAATCTATAATAAAATCCTTGCACAGTAAAGGGATATCAACGGCCTGTGCCACCGCATTTAAATCGGCAAAAGAACCTTTGAAAAATTTACTTTCTGTCAACACAGAAATACAAACTGCTCCCGCGGCTGCATAAATTTTTGCTTGCTCCACAGGCTCGACATGTGTTGCAATATCACCCTTTGAAGGGGAGGCGCGCTTCATTTCAGCAATTACCTGCACGGTCGTCGCTTGGCGTAAACGCTCATAAAGAGAAGGGCGCTTCACCGTCTCGATAAAATCGGGTTGTACAGCGCGTAAGTCATGTAATTCTGTTTTTTTATGCTCAATAATTTTCGTTAAAATCGTCATTGGACACCCTCCTTATGCTGTGAATAGGCAACGACTGCTTGTAATTTATCTAGAGCGCGACCTGAAAAAATACTATCCCTCGCCATTTCGATACCTTCTTTAATTGTTGTAGCGGAGCCATATGCAAAGAAGCCAATACCTGCGTTGAGCAATACTGTATCTAAATAAGCATTTTGTTGGCCATTTAATAAATTCAGCATAATTTTCGCGTTTTCCTGTGCATCTCCACCGCGAATTGCTGCTAATGGTGCGGCAGTTAAGCCAACATCCTCTGCGCGTAATTTGAATGGAATAATGTCACCATGATCAAGCAGAGCAAAAGTATTTTCTCCTGCTAACGATGCTTCATCCATACCTTGCGTGCCCGAAACGACAATCGCCCGCTCGCGTCCTAGCATGTGCAAAACTTCCGCATAATCTGTCGTAAAATGCGGACGATTAATACCGACAAATTGCGTCTTTAAAGGAACAGGATTGGTCAAAGGGCCAACTAAATTAAAGATGGTTGGCTTGCCAATTGAGCGGCGTATTTCACCGATACGCCTTAATTTAGGGTGCATATTTGGTGCATGTAAAAAAGCGATGCCATGTTGTGTGAGTAGCTCAGATGTTTCTTCAACAGAAGGGAGCAATCGAATTTGTAAAGCTTCCAAAACGTCGGAGCTACCAGCAGCACTTGATATTTTGCGATTGCCATGCTTGGCGACAAGCAAGCCACCACCAGCAAGGACAAAGGCTGTTGTTGTGCTAATATTAAAGCTTTGTAAGCCATCGCCACCAGTACCACAGTTATCAATATAAATTCCTTCAGGCACATTAATTTTAAGTGCGTTATCGCGCATAATCATCGCAAGACCTGCAACTTCTTGTGCTGTCTCACCTTTAGCACTTAAGCTAGTTAAAAAATTGGCAATATCTTGCGCAGGTGTTGTTTCATCGAAAACAAGCGTTGCTGCTACCTTCATGTCATTGAGTAATAAATTTTCGCTTTTGTTAATTTTCGCTGTATATTGTTGTAGTGACATACGACTCATCCTTCCGCTGTAAAATCAATTTGCCCATTAAAGCCGATATAGCCTAGCATAGCTGGAACACTTTTCGCTGCTTCTGCCAATGCATCAATTGAGTGGGCAGAAGGGGGGAGCTGCTCATCTTGTGTCCACTCCCTGACTGTAGGAAGCGTTGTCGTAATGACGCTATCCTTTACATTAATTACACTATGTGTTGAAGAGCCAATCAGTGTATGATCCGCGAATTCTACATAATATAAATAAGCTGCTCTTTGCTCAATGCGGAATTTACGATAGTCCACAAAGGCTGCATGATGATTTTCATTTGTTGTGCCATTCGTTAATTGTTCGATGAGCTCATCTAAATTAGGTGTTTGTTGCTCAATTTCAATATTCGTATGAACAATAGCAAGCTCATCTGTCATATGATCAAAAATAATGACTGTATCGTATACTTGGAAAAGCACCTCATTCTCACGAATATAGCCGATAGCTCCACCCATAAAAGGATACTTCGTATGCTGAGAAATGCGTGGCATCATTTGCTTCAGTGATTGAATTAAGTCACCATGATGGCTATATGTGACATCGCTAATTTCTTGTAAAGCATTCCCTTTACCACTATATGTTTTACGTGGATTTGCTCCAATAAAGGAATAGCGTCCAGCCGTTTCGTGCTTTGTGGCGCTTTCCAGTAAAAATTTTTGCGTTCCTTGCAGTCTATTAAAAAGTACAATCGGTGTTAAGCAGTCACCATTTATTTTACGAATCGTCGTACGTGAAGTTTTTTGCATATTTTTTCCTCCCTTCAAAATGAAAAAAGTCCTCTACAAAAGGAAAAATTCCCTTTGTAGAGGACGATAAATACCGCGTTGCCACCCCAGTTTGAAGCCTATTTGCTTCCACTCTAGTACCCCTTATAACGTAGGGGAAATCCGTCCATCAACAAATAAATGCCGACAGCTCTCCTAAGGCCCATTCATAATTGTTTATGACGCGTTTCCACCAACCACGCGCTCTCTAATGCATAAAGCAATTACTACTATTCTTAGTCATCAATTTTTCTCAGCTCAGCTCTACTCATCTCGTCTAGTGGTGGTCGCGCTCCCGCAACCTGCTACCATACCCGAACAAAGATGTAGTGTCATTGTAAAAGGTATGCACTAAAAAGTCAATTAATTCTGAATAAAAAATTATGTTTAGGGTGAAAGAGGGAGGATGGTACTTGTTGAGATTTGTTTGAGCTCAAAAGAGGGGCCTTTGCAAAATTTGCGACATTCGCCGAAGCTTTAGCGAGGGTTTTCCTATTTGTATCTGTTGTTGTTGCCGCTTCGCTTTCGCAACTAATAAAGATTGTTGCTGAATCAAAATCAAAATAAAAGTTAAGGGCTGACAGAAAAATTTCTTTTTCCATCAACCCTTAAAATTTAAATTAAATTTTTAAAATCAAGTCGCTTGTTCAATGCGTACATAATTGGTGCGCTAATCGCTAATACAGCAAATTCACCAACTGCTACAAAAAGCCAAGTTTCCCAAAATGGTAGCTCCAAGACTAAATTTAATTGGTACGCAATAATAAACATCGTGAACGTAAATAAAAACGTATTGATGATTAAACGTGCCCAAATATTTTCGACAAACTTGCAAATGAAAATAAAAATTCCTAATGTAACAATCGTATGACCTACACCGAAAATTAAATCGAGTGGTCCAATTGAAGATAATAGGAAATTAGAAATAAGTACACCAAGTGTCACGCCAATCATATAGCGCGGATTAAATGCGACTAAATGGTTAAACATCTCCGCAATACGGAACTGCACTTGTCCAAAGCTAATTGGTGCAACAAGCATCGTTACAGCAATATACAACGCAGCAATGATTGCACTTGCTGCTAAAAATTTGACTTTCATAATTAAATTCCTCCTAGTTTTGTTCACGTGGGATGGTTACGAACCACGGTGCATAGGCACAATCATGAATTATAACTAAAATTCGGTCAGAGAGCAATGGAAATTTTTATTTGCTTATGCATCTTACAATCATTCCTTATAAAAATCTAAGTGATGCAATTAAAGACCTAAGACACAAAAAATTCACAATTAAGAAAAAAGCTTTGATTTAGCGGTTTAAAGCGTAAAATTGTTAGAATATTTATAAAATGCTGTTGACTATATAAAAAGCCCCATGTAATATTACGATAATTATCACTTTATTCAAATGAAGTAAGTAGGGGGATTTATTGAACATGAGAAATAAATTAGCATTTTTATTAGTAGCAGTAGTCCTATTGCTCGCAGCATGTGGGACTGGCTCAAATAAAGGATCATCTAGTAATGACAATGGAAATAACCATTCTGTAGAAAAGGCAAAAGTATACAAAATCGGTGTTACACAAATCGTAGAGCATCCTTCATTAGATGCAGCATACGAAGGTTTTAAAGCGGCATTTGCTGATGCAGGTCTTGCGGCAGATTTTATTTACAACACGGCAAATGGTGATAATAATGCCAATATGTCAATCGCCCAAAAGCTAGTAGGGGATCAAGTAGACTTAATTTTTGCGAATTCTACACCATCTGCACAAGCGGCAAAAAGTGCGACATCTGATATACCAATCATCTTTACGTCTGTAACAGATGCCATTGATGCACAATTAATTTATTCAATGGAGGAGCCAGGAGGAAATGTGACGGGTACGATTGACTTACATCCAGACACGATAGCGAGCACAGTCGCATTTATGAAAAATGAGCTAGGAGCGACAAAAGTTGGAACAGTGTACAACTCTGGTGAACAAAACTCAGTTGCACAAATTGCACAAGTGAAACAAGCGTTAGCGAATGAAGGCTTAGAGCTAGTCGAAGCATCGGTAGCAACATCTGCTGAGGTGAAGCAAGCAACCGAATCATTAATAGGCAAAGTAGATGCACTTTATATCGTAACAGACAATACCGTTGTTTCAGCATTAGAATCTGTAATTGATGTAGCAAAAGTGAATAACCTCCCAGCGATGGTAGGAGAACTTGATTCTGTAGCGCGTGGTGGCTTAGGTGCATACGGCTTTGAATACTACGATATCGGCTATGAGGCAGGGCAAATGGCTGTTCAAATTTTAAAAGATGGCAAATCACCAAGCGAAGTGCCAGCAGCCTACCCTGCAAATTTAAAATTAGTAATCAATAAAGGCGTGGCAGATGCATTAGGTCTTGAAATTAAAGATACTTGGAATGCGGAAGTGAAATAATTTTCTAGGAGATGATTCAGCATGTTTACAGCATTATTTGGCTCGGTGGAGCAAGGAATCATCTATGCAATTATGGCACTCGGAGTGTATTTAACATTCCGAGTGTTAGACTTTCCAGATTTAACGGTTGATGGAAGCTTTGTAACAGGCGCAGCGACAGCGGCGATGATGATTGTGCTTGGTTATCATCCCATACTCGCGACATTAGTGGCAATTGTTGCAGGATTTATTGCAGGATGCATGACAGGCTTATTACACACAAAAGGAAAAATAAATCCATTGCTTTCAGGGATTTTAATGATGATTGCTTTATGGTCAATCAATTTAAGAATCATGGGCTTAACAGCCGAGAATACAATTGGTCGTTCCAACATCCCTTTATTAAATGAAGGGACAATCTTTACGAAGTTTTATGCATTTTGGGGTAATTTAGGAATCGACAATGCATTAAATGGCATGCTAGCAAGCATGGGCATTGCACCAGTGCCACAGACTTGGGGAGTTTTATTTGTTGTTATTATTATCACGGTCATTATTAAATTGATTGTTGATTGGTTCTTGAAAACAGAGGTTGGGCTTGCGATCCGTGCAACGGGTGATAATAAACGTATGATTCGTAGCTTCTCTGCAAATACGGATCGATTAATTATTTTAGGGCTAGGTATTTCAAATGCGCTTGTGGCATTTTCAGGTGCTTTAATTGCCCAATATGCAAAATATGCGGATATTGGGCTTGGTATTGGCATGATTGTCATTGGATTAGCTTCCGTTATTATTGGTGAGGCGATTTTTGGTACAAAAACAATTTTCCGCACGACATTAGCTGTTGTGGTGGGGGCTATTATTTATCGTATTATTTATGCGATTGCGCTACGCATCGACTGGTTAGATACGGGCGATATGAAATTAATTACAGCTGTAATCGTTATTTTAGCTCTAGTAATTCCGCAAATAGTCAATAAACGCAAACAGCAAAAAAGTAAGGCAAAGCGTTTAGCAGAAAGGCAATTAACAAAGCAGGGAGGTCAACCACTTGCTTAATTTACAACAGATTAACAAGATTTTTAATGAAGGCACGCCAGATGAAAAGGTGGCGCTCAACGACATAAATTTGCATTTAGCTCCAGGGGATTTCGTTACAATTATTGGTAGTAATGGCGCGGGGAAATCGACAATGATGAATATGATTTCAGGTGCATTAATACCTGATTATGGGGTTGTAGCGATTGATGGAACAGACGTCACACGTTTGCCTGAATACAAACGCTCGCAATACTTGGGACGTGTATTCCAAGACCCAATGGCAGGTACAGCCCCATCGATGACGATTGAAGAAAACCTAGCGATTGCTTATTCGCGCAATGCGAAACGCACTTTGCGCCGTGGCGTAGGCCGTGAGCGTCGTGACTTCTTCCGCACAGCGCTAGAGAGGCTACATTTAAATTTAGAAAATCGCTTGAATGCAAAAGTTGGCTTATTATCAGGTGGAGAGCGCCAAGCATTGTCACTCTTAATGGCGACATTTACAAAGCCTGCTATCCTGTTGTTAGACGAGCATACAGCAGCGCTTGACCCGTCACGCGCAGAACTCATTACACGTTTGACAAAAGAACTAGTCGAGGCAGATAATTTAACGACATTAATGGTTACACACAATATGCAGCAAGCTTTAGATTTAGGTAATCGTCTTATCATGATGGACAAAGGGCAAATCATTTTACAAATCGATGAGGAAACAAAACCTAATTTAACGATTCCTGATTTAATGGCAGAATTCGAGCGCATTCGTGGCGAAAAAATGAACTCGGATCGCGCATTGTTAGGGTAGTTGAATGCACTACTGAATTGTGGGCTGTACGCATTCTTTGAAAGCTTTCTCAGCTATTTGTACGATTTGTTGAATAACTTCGTTGTTTTCAGCATTATCTTCAATGACAAATAAATAATCAGCCTCATCAGTTGATAAGTCTTCTGATGGGGCGTTTTGCTGTTGCATAAGCACTTGTTGAAAATTAGAATAAGCCCCTCGGAATATCTTGGTGTTTCGCTTGCTTGCTTTGATCCTTGCTAAAAGAATGTCATCTGGTAGGTTGAAATGTACAAGGATACGGATGAACTTTTCCTTTGTGAAAAACTCTTCAAATAAATGTGTGCGTTCACTTTTACTGCGGTTTGCATTGCAAACAATAATATGGAGATTGGTTTGCTCAATTGCATACTCAATAATGTATTTTGAAAGCCCATTTTTTAGCGTGTTAGCACCTGTTTTAGGTAACAATTTCTCATAGTATGTATTAAGAAATTCAGCATGATTATCTTGATCCATAACAAAAGAATGTGCTAACTCTTTTTCCAACTCCTTAGCAAAGGAGCTTTTTCCACTATGTGTTTTTCCAACTGTCATAATTAATAAACGCTTCATTTTTTCCTCTCCTTTAGTTTAATGTATACAAATGCTGAATCGAAATAAAGAAATTTCCTGGGGAATATTATATAATATTGTCTAAAAAGGAGAGATGCTAATGATTGTTATGTGTAGAAAAATGCCAGACCATCTACTATTTTTAGAAACATTGCTTCAAAGAAATACAGACCTTTATGAACAATATCAACGAGTGAATGCAGGTTACATAGGGGAACTGCGAGTAGACCGTGAATGGGATGATATATTTTTAGAGCAAGAACATTATCTTTTTCATGATTATCAAATGACAAATCAAGCGAATTTTACCCATCAAATCGACACCTTGTTTATTTGTCGCTCTTTTATTTTGCTTATTGAAGTGAAACATATTATGGGGCGGCTTGATTTTGAAGAACAAACCCACCAATTTATCCGCACAAAAAGCGATGGCACACAAAATGTTTACCGCAATCCAATCGATCAAATTGAGCGTCATCGTCTACTAATCGAAACACTTCTATTGAAATGGGAAATCGAACTTCCTGTGATTCCTGCTATCATTGTGACAAGCCCCTCCGCTCACATCGGTATGACACCACCACACTATTTGATTTTCCACGTGACAGGCTTACGTACAAAGCTTCAACAGCTTTTCGAAAAATATTCTCCAATTGTAACAAGTGAACAATTGCATAATTTAAAGGTGCTATTGTTGGCAAACTATGAAAGAAAGCCCTTCGTGCGGTCCATTATTCCAGCCAATACGATAATAGGTGCATTATGCCCACATTGTCAGCCAACTGTTCGTTTGCAGCATTGGCGTGGCAAAAGCTTTCAATGCCCTCGCTGTGACAAGCGCTTTACTGATGCTATTCCCAAAGGCTTACGCAATTATAAAATATTATTTGGAGAATTAATTACAAATCGTGCATTTCGAGAGTTTTTCGGGATTGGGGATGTGAAGGTAGCGGGGAATTTATTAGCCCAGCTTAATTTAAAGAGGATTGGAGAGCGGAAAAAAAGGGAATATATCATTCCGAATGGGGTAACATGGAATAAATTCTGAAAAACGTGGAATAAACTTCGAAAAACATGGAAGAAAACTCAGAAAACATGGAATAAACCAAAAACCCCCCGTGTAAGCAGGGGGATATCTCTAGACTAACAAACCAAATAGTGTGCTGTCTTTGTTGACTTCCTTGTATTCGAAGCCATTTTCTTGCATGCGTTCTAGCAACCCTTGGTAGTCGTCACGATGTGCGACTTCGATGCCGACGAGTGCGGGGCCGCTTTCCTTGTTGTTTTTCTTCGTATACTCAAATGTTGTAATATCGTCATTTGGGCCTAGCACAGATGTTAGGAATTGGCGTAATGCACCAGAGCGCTGTGGGAAGCTGACGATGAAATAGTAGAGCAAGCCCTCGTAAATAAGGGAACGTTCTTTAATTTCCTGCATGCGTCCAATATCGTTATTGCCACCACTAATAATAATAACAACGGATTTTCCTTTGATTTCCTCAGCATAAAAATCCAATGCTGCCACTGAAAGGGCACCAGCTGGCTCAGCAACGATTGCATGTTTATTGTATAAATCTAAAATCGTTGTACATACTTTGCCTTCTGGAACTAGGATAACATCATCTAAATATTTGCGACATGTTTCATATGTTTCTGAACCAACACATTGTACGGCTGCACCATCCACAAATTTATCAATTGAAGGTAAGGCAGTTGGCGCGTCATTGGCAAATGCTGCCTTCATGCTTCCTGCGCCGGCTGGCTCAACGCCAATAATTTTACTCGAAGGAGAAAGGTTTTTAACATATGTTGAAACGCCTGACATTAAACCACCGCCGCCGATACTTCCGAAAATATAATCGATGGGCTCCTCGATATCATTCATAATTTCGACAGCGACTGTACCTTGTCCAGCAATCACATCAAAATCGTCAAAAGGGTGGATGAAAATTTTTCCTTGCTCTTCACAATAGGCTTGGGCACTTTTTGCAGAATCATCAAACGTATCACCAGATAGCACAATTTCCACATAGTTACGGCCAAACATGCGAACTTGATTGATTTTTTGCTTTGGTGTTGTTTTTGGCATAAAGATGGTTGCTTGAATCTGTAGGTGTGCACAAGCATAAGCAACACCTTGCGCATGATTACCTGCGCTTGCACATACAACGCCAACCTCTTTTGCTTGGTTTTCAATTTGTTTTATTTTATAGTATGCACCTCGTAATTTAAACGAGCGCACATGCTGTAAGTCTTCGCGTTTTAAATAAATGTTCGCTCCATACTTCTCTGATAAATAATCATTTTTTTGCAAGGGTGTATGTGCAACAACATCCTTTAAAAAATGATGGGCAATTAAAATATTCTCGACCGCAACGGTTTTTGAGTGTGAAACATCTTCCATATATAGCAACCTCCATAATCAATTACGCCTCGACTAACGCTCGTCCAAATTTTTTAACATGCTTCAACAATCTGTGACATCTGTCGGGAGTTTTTATCTTAGTTCAGTGGGCTTTGACTTAAGATAAAATGTTTATTCATTCTAACATAATTTAATGACGAAATGTTGAAAATATTTAGTAAATTCAAGTGTTTACAAAATGTTCATAATGAAAGCGCATACGTTTTAAAAGAATAAAAAACCACATGAAATATCCATGTGGTTAACATATCCTTTAAAAAATCAAATGTGCAGCTGCGGCAACAAGCGGAATTGAAATAAGTGTGCGAATAAGGAAAATAACAAATAAATCCCATAGCTTTAAAGGTAATCTCGTTCCTAAAATTAATCCACCTACTTCAGATAAGTAAATTAATTGTGTTACTGAAACAGTTGCAATGAAGAAGCGTGTCATATCTGATTCAATGCCAGAACCTAGAACAGATGGCAATAGCATATCAGCAAATCCAACAATCATTGTTTGCGCTGCTTCACTCGCTTCAGGAATTTGAAGAAGTGATAAAATAGGTTCAAATGGCATACCTAAAATACGGAAAACACTTGTAAATTCTGCTAGTACTAAAGCAATTGTAGCGAATGCCATAATAATTGGTGTAATCGCAAGCCACATTTCAAGCACATTTTTGGAGCCAGAAGCAAAAATCTTAGCAAGATTTTTATTTTCCTCAGCTTTTTCTAATGCATTTTTTAAACCATAAGAGAAAACATTGAAGCCTTCCTCTACTTTTTCACGTTCACCTACAGGTGCTTTCCCATTAAAAAATGTATCAGGCTTTTTGTTTAATGGATAAATGCGCGGCATAATCATGGCTAAAATAATTGTTACCACAATAACTGTACCATAAAACTCCAAGAAATAATGTTGGATGCGAATGGTTTCAACAACAACTAAACAAAATGTAATGGAAACGACTGAAAATGTAGTTGCAATTGTTGCTGCTTCACGCGCAGTATAGTTATTTTCTTCATATTGTCTACTTGTAAGTAAAACGCCAATCGTTCCGTCCCCAACAAAGGAAGCGAGGGAGTCAATGGAAGAGCGACCAGGTGTTTTAAATAATGGACGCATCACTTTTACCATCATTGAACCGAAGAAATCAAGTAAACCGAAGTCTGTTAATAAAGGGAGCAATAAGCCTGCAAAGAAAAACAGAACAAACATGTATGTCACAAGACCACCAGCAGGGTCAAGCAAAATACCTGCTGTATCATCGCTATTGATTTGCTTTGGACCGAAATCAAATAAATACATGGCAGCAAAAATAACAGCTAAGATACGAACGATTGTCCAGAACCAATTCACACGGAATAGTGAATCTATTAATGTGTGTGTGCCATCC
Source organism: Metasolibacillus meyeri (assembly GCF_003049505.1). GTDB lineage: Bacteria > Bacillota > Bacilli > Bacillales_A > Planococcaceae > Metasolibacillus > Metasolibacillus meyeri. The sequence goes on along the minus strand of NZ_PYWN01000018.1, from coordinate 7,542 downwards.
CTTTTAGGAAAAGCTTTTATGATAAGAGCACCTGCTGCAGCGATAATAAAAACAGCGAATGTGAACCAATGAATAAATGGCTCTACGACACCTGCAAGATAGTTCGCTAAAACCGCGATAGGTACTTTGATACCGCTTTCAGTAATGACAGGAACAATGAATAAAAAGACACCTAAGCTAGATAATGCAATGAACAAAAACCAAATATAAAATGAATGTTTTTTCATGAGATATAATATTTTCCCCCTATATATTTTGAATAATTATAAAATAAATGCATAAAAAAAGCTACATTATTTTAATATTATCTAGGAAAAATAAGGGTTTTATGAGAAAGGCTATTATGCAAAACAGCAAGATAGAACCAACTAATGGGTAATGAGGACAGAGTTCCTTCATTACCCAATTAATTTTCTAGTATTGTACATGTTGAATTGGTTCGCCAAGTTCATCATCTTGTTGTACTACATAAAACTTCTCAATATTTAACCAGCTTTCACTCATCGGCTGACCTTCATCTATACGTTTTGCTGTTTCGGCCATCATCCAAGCGGTTTGTGAAGCATGCGCTTGTAATGCTTTCACTTTATGACCTTTAACACGCTCGATATTCACCGTAATATGAGGTTCCCCAAGCTCTGCTAATGTATTATTTGCAAAAGCACAGCCTAGTAAACGTGGACGCACATCTTTATCAATGCGACGCACTGCCTCTTTAACAGCGCGTGCTGTCGCTTCGTGATCGGGGTGTACGGCATAGAGAGGATAGAATGAATAAATAACGGATGGATTTAGTTCCTCAATCAATGATGTAACAAGCTGTACCATCTTTTCATCATCTTCAAATTCAATCGTTTTATCGCGTAAGCCCATCATACGTAAATCAGGAATCGCCATCGCCTCACATGCAGCAATTAGCTCTTTGCGGCGAATTTCAGGCAAAGATTCGCGCGTCGCGAATGGCGGATTGCCTAAATTGCGCCCCATTTCGCCAAGCGTTAGGCAAGCGTACGTTACAGGCACACTCATTTCGTGATAGAGTCTAGTAATACCTGCGACAGAAAAAGCTTCATCGTCAGGGTGTGGGAAAATAATTAATACATGACGCTCTGAAGGTAATGTCATTTCTTTCACTCCTTAATAAGAAAATGGTGTTTCGCTAATTTCTAAAGCAATTGCTAGCTTGCCTGTATAGTCAAGCCCAGCCATTAATAAGCGACCATGCTCATCTAACTCATAATGCGTAATACCTTGTGCATAGACCCAGCCATGCTCCATTTTCAAACCGACACGGTGTGGGGTATCGTTGATGATTTTGCCAAGCTCATAACGAATCTTCACATTGCGAATAAAAGCACCTGCATTAAAAATATTCGTATCAAAATGGCTTGCATAAGCTCCATTTGTCGTTTCTAAATGAATATAAACATCTTTGTTGGCAAAAGAATTAAGCAATTCCTGAAGTGTTTCGATATGTACCTCTTTCATTTATCGTAACTCCTTTCTAAACTCTCTATAGGATAGTATAGTAGAATTTTTTTCAGAATGAAAAGAAGACGTCTTTAAAAACGAAAAATATAGCAAAACGCCAATAGAATTGAGAAAAGCGCCAATAGAATTCCGAAATTCGCCAATAGAATTGAAGAAACCGCCAATAAAAAAGCGCCAGGCTTCTTCTGCCTGACACTTCTTCATGAATTAAATTTCAGTAATCGTTACTTCTGGTGCACCAAAGCGTGGCTTAGCGCCATGCATTACAGGTCCAACATATTCGTTTAACGCCCAGCCATGTGCAATTGCGGCAGAAACGAATTCCTTCGCTTCGATGACAGACTCTTCTACAGAAAGTCCATTTGCCAAGTTTGCACAAACGCTTGCTGCAAATGTACAGCCTGCGCCGTGATTATGAGTAGATGCTACCTTTTCAGAGGCAAGCAGTTTGTATGAAGTACCGTTATAGAATAAATCAACAGCCTTATCTGATGCCAATGCTTTACCACCTTTAATAACAACATTTTTAGCACCAAGCTCATGGATTTTAGCAGCAGCTACTTTCATTTCCTCAATTGTTTTTGGCGTACCTGTTCCAGCAAGTTGGCCTGCTTCGAAAAGGTTTGGTGTAACAACTGTTGCGTGTGGTAGTAAATATTCAATCATTGCTGTTGTATTGCCAGGGTTTAATACTTCATCTTCGCCTTTGCATACCATCACAGGATCAATTACGACAATGTTTGTACCCGATTTTTGAATCGCATCGCTCGCAATTTTAATAATTTCCTCTGTTGATAGCATACCAGTTTTAATTGCATCTACTTTTGTAGATAAAGCTGTATTAATTTGCTTCTGTAATAAGTCAGTTGGTAGTGGTGTTACTTGATGATGCCAACCGTTTGGGTCCATCGTTACAACGACTGTTAATGCGACCATACCGTATGTACCATGCTCCTGAAATGCTTTTAAGTCGGCTTGCATACCAGCGCCAGCAGATGTATCAGAACCAGCAATTGTTAATGTCTTTTTTAATGTCATGATGAAGAACTCCTTTAAATTTGTTTATATACAACTATACAGTTATTCTGACTTCGTAAAAATAGTCAGAAATTGTTTTTTCTTTGATGTCAGCTCTCGTATAAACTTGTAGTATACTAATTGGGAGGTGAGTTTAATGGTAAAGCAAGCATTTAACAACGATTGGCAACAAGTTATCGGCGAGGAATTAGGAAAGCCATATTTTAATGAGTTACGTTCATTTATTGCAAAAGAATATAGCACTACAACAATTTATCCGAAGCAGGAAGATGTGATGAATGCCTTCCATGCGACGAGCTATCAAGATGTGAAGGTTGTTATTTTAGGGCAAGATCCATATCATGGACCAAATCAAGCACATGGGATGAGCTTTTCGGTCCAGCCAGGTATTCCGCAGCCGCCAAGTTTGCGCAACATGTTACAGGAGCTACGAGATGATTTAGGTATTCCTATGCCTAATCATGGCTATTTAATGAAATGGGCAGAACAGGGTGTATTATTATTAAACACGGTATTAACTGTGCGAGCAGGACAAGCACATTCACATAAAGATAGAGGTTGGGAGCAGTTTACAGATGCTGTCATTACGAAGCTAGCAGAGCGTGAGGAGCCCATTATTTTTATTTTATGGGGAAGACCAGCACAATCGAAAGCGCCAATTATTAAGCGTAGTCAGACAGCACATATTATTTTACAAGCTCCCCACCCAAGCCCATTGAGTGCACATCGAGGCTTCTTTGGAAGTAAGCCATATTCTCAAGTCAATGCACAGTTAGAGGCATGGGGCAAAACGCCGATTGATTGGAATTTATCTTGATGAAGCAGGAGGATGTCACAGATTTTGAAGAGGAGGTCTCTTTTCGCAAAGAGCTCGCTCGAAAAAATCTGGATGTGGGTTAACCTCGGCGTAATTGAGAAAAGGAGGAGTATTATGGCGGTCAACTGTTTTAAGTGTCGCTATTTTCGTGTCACATGGGAGCTTGCAAATCCGAGAGCCTGTACGGCATATGGCTTTAAAACGAAGCAAATTCCTTCAACTGTTGTGAGGCAATCCTCTGGAATGGAATGTTTGAAATATGCACCAAAGCAGGAGGGAAAGCGATGATTTCATATGACGTATTATTGAAGCAGCTAGAGCAGCATGTGATTCAAGCAAAAAATGCAGCGAATGAGCAGGAGATGCGTGAGCAATTGTCAGCAGTGCGTGCGCTATGTGATGTTGTGTTGACGACACAGGGCAAGCCACAAATGGCAACAGCGATACCGCAATTATCAACACCACAATTACAAACACAAGCAATACCGTTACAAGAAAACGGAGCAAATGGCGATTCACTTTTTGACTTTTAACAGACGGAGGAATTCAGGAATGAAAGGTTCTATTATTTCAGGGGCAATCCACGGCTTTTTAGCTGTTGCACTTGGCGCGTTTGGTGCACATGCCTTAAAAGGTATACTAGATGACTATAGTACAGGCATTTGGGATACTGCGGTACAATATCAAATGTTCCATGCGAGCGCATTAATTTTAGTTGGTATTTTAATGAGCACAAAAATATTTGGTGAAGTAAAGCAATTAAAAATTGCGGCAATATGCTTGAATTTAGGCATCCTCTTTTTCTCAGGTAGCTTATTCATTTTAGCAGTAACAGGCATCGGTTTTTTAGGCGCAATTACACCAATCGGTGGCGTTCTATTTTTAACATCATGGGTGCTTATTATAATCACAACTTTAAAAAAAGCATAATGAGGCGAGCTGTTCAAAATATATTCATTTTGCGCAGCTTTTCACTTTTTCCTATGTTAAAATATTCTGAAAACATGGTATATTTAAAGCGGACAAAAGCAGTAAAATAATATACTGCTTTATTTTTTAAATATAGATGGAAAAAAATTCATTTTGAAGTGCACCAACTGTTTTCATACATAGCAAGTACAATCCACATTAAAATGGAGGAAACGATGATGAGTATAGGGAAAAAATTAAATCTAGTGTTTTTTACGATTATTGTATTGCTAGTAGCTTCTACTATTCTTAGCTTTTTTAATTTAAGAAATATCGAACAAAAAGTAGATGAAGCATTAGATGTTCGAATGGCAACGGTGCGCTCCGTTGACCAAATTAGGCTGGCAGGTGCATCGCAAGGGTTATTCGCACGAGCACTTGTTATTGAATATACACAAACAAATGACGATAATTTTGTGCAATTTAATACGCTTCTTAATGAAGAAATGCAACGCTTAGATGGATTAATTATTTCTGCACAAATGGAGGAATATTATGCAAAGCTTTCAGGGGCTGTAGATGCGTTTAATCGAGTTGCAGAGCAGTACTTAGAGGTGATTCGTCAAGGGGATACAGACCGCGCATTACATTTAGTTATCAATGATTTGCAGCAGGCAAATAAAGATATTACAGCTTTCTCAGGGGAGATTTTAGCCTTTCAAGAGGACCAGTTAGAAAAAGCAATTAGTGCATCAGATACAGCAATTAACATATCAAAAATAATAGCGATTGTAGCGTTAGTAGTTATTATTATTGTTAGTATTCTTGCAATCATTTACACGCGACGTTCAATTATATTGCCATTAATACGCATTACGAAATCGACAAATGTGATTGCAACGGGCGATTTAACAGAGCCAAATATGCAGGTCGAAACGAAGGATGAGATTGGTCAGCTTGCTATGGCGTTTAATACGATGAAAGATAGTTTGAAAAGTTTAATTGGCAATGTCCAATCAAATGCAGAGCAATTAAGTGCAGCAGCAGAGGAACTATCCGCAAGCACTGAACAAGTAACCGCTACTTCGACTGATGTGACGCTACGAGTATCAAACACTTCCACAAGTACACAGGAGGCTGCAAATGCAGCAAACGAGAGTGCACGCGCGATGGAAGAAACCGCAGTTGGTGTGCAAAGAATTGCAGAATTTGCACAAACATTGCATTCGAACTCAGAAACTGCTCGCTCGACAGCTGATAATGGTGGCACGATTATTCAGCATGCAAAGGAGCAAATAGAAACAATTAATGATTCAACTGTTCAAGTAAATGAACTTGTTCAAAAGCTAGCACAGCAAACAGAAGAAATTAGTGATATGACCAAGGTAATCACAGAGATTACAGAGCAAACGAATTTATTAGCGCTGAATGCAGCTATTGAAGCAGCGCGTGCAGGGGAGCATGGCAAAGGTTTTGCTGTCGTAGCAGATGAAGTACGTAAACTTGCTGAGCAATCGAAAAACTCAGCAAATAAAATTGTCACATTAACAACAGAGATTCAAATAGATACAGAAAGTGTAGAGAAAGCTGTGAATAATTCCTTACTATCAGTAAAAGATGGTGTGCGTATTATGGGAGAAGCGGGCGAGGCATTCCAAGCAATTGGAGGGGCAATTGAAGAGATGACGACGCAAATTGAAGAAATTTCTGCCACATCTCAGCAATTATCTGCAAGTGCTGAGCAAGTATCTGCATCCGTCAATGACATTGCATCAGGCACAACGGAATCAGCTACAGATATTGAAATGATTGCGGCTGCAATGGAGGAGCAATCAGCAACGATGGAGCAAGTAAGTGACGTTGCAATAAGCTTAAGCGAAAATGCACAACAGCTACAGTTGGAAATACAAAAGTTCCGTGTATAAGGATAGCTACTGGAAAAGACAGGTGCAAATCTGACTTTCCAGTAGCTATTTATTTTTATTCGTGTACGAAAAGTTAAGCGTCAGATACAAGAACCCACTTCAAAAGAGTAGGTGAAAGCGAAATATTTAATATCTATCTTTCTGCAAATGCTTGTGTACCAATATTACCAATCGGGAAGGATGAAGAAACCTCCACTGATTGAAAGTTAGCCTTATGGCGTTTGTGTAAAATAAGCTAATTCCTCATCAAATTCTGCATAATCAAAATAAATCATCGGAAAGAGGAAGCGGTGGTCCGTTTTCAATTCCCGTATAATGGCATGATCGCGCCCTGCTGCCTCCACAACCCCGCGAACCGCTTTTGTGTTTTGTCCATTTACAGCGTTATCAAATGAAAAATAGAACACACCCGGCTTCCCGCGATTTAGTCTTAAAATATTTTCGATATAAGATTCCTCTCGTCTAGGCGGTGACGGCATTTGTTGCGTAGGTGGTGTCCAATAATAAGTCAAAAGAACATCCTTTCATTTTAAATAGTTTGACATTCGCTTTCCGTTGGAGCAAAAAAGCAATGTGATTTAAAGCGTCCTGTATTCCACTGACCATACCATTGAGCTGGGCAATCTCCGCTTGGCATAAAAAACCATAGTGAGCGCGTAGCAGGATGGAATCTTTCCCCTCGAATTACACGTTCAGCTAAACGAATATCCATCGGCCTTGCTCGCTGATAAAAGTAGCTTTTAGTTGTCGCCTCAAAGCCACCTGGACGTTGAAAAACCATATCCTCTAACGTTCGAATATCAGGAAAATCTAAGCAATCTGCTCTTACTCGATTAACGCCTACATTACCAACCATTAACATCCCTAATTCACCGTCTCCTTCAGCCTCTGCCCGCATCAAGCGAGCAAGTAAAGCTGTTTGTGCCGTAGTCGTTGGAACAACAGCGATACAACAAACCCCCTTTTGAAACTAATGTATGCAGCAACTAGTAAAAAAATATGTAGAATCGCCTGTATTGCGGAATATAAAAGTGCGCATGCTAAGGTAGAGGTGATGAACATGAGCAGCATATTTAGCATACTGCTCAGCGCAGTTTTAGCCTTTTTAATTGGGGCCTACTTCGAGCAGCCATTACATTGGTATTTATTTATTCTCATTATTTGCATTGGTTTCTTCATTCAGCTCGTTATTGTTATTTTGCGCGCACCAGAATAAGAGTGTCAGGCACACACACAATTCTCACACAATTTAAACAGAAAAAAAGGCAAACGGTCAGAGATACTTCTGCCGTTTGCCTTTCCATCTTATTTATCCCGTATTAACAGGCTGTAAGACCCCTACTTCAAAATAGTGAGTGAAAA
>NZ_PYWN01000187.1 GCF_003049505.1 Metasolibacillus meyeri | reverse complement strand
TGGTACAGTTGGCTTTTCTGTAACTGGTGGTGCTGGTACAGTTGGCTTTTCTGTCCCTTTATTCGAATCTGATGGTTTTTCTGTAGCTGGTGGTGTCGGTGACCATTTATTGTTTTGTTGCTCTGGCATAATGATTTGCCATTTATGGTTTGACCATTTATATATTACTTTGCAATTTGCACCCTGTTTGACTTGTACTTGTTTTCCATTTGTAGCTGTCGCTTCGCTTTCGCTACTGAACATATTTGCTGACGCAGTCCCCATTTGAATTGGTGCTGCTAATAAAAAAGTTGCAAAAACGGCTGTTAATGTTTTTTTCATTTTGCACTTCCTCCTTTACGCTAGTAAGCATACAAGAAAGAATCGACGTTTTTTTCACCAAGCTTTACCAATAAAACCATTGAACATAGAATTTACTGAAAAATCAATGCTGATTGCGGTCTCTTTGAGGAAGCATTTACCACTCTATGAAACAGTTGCACTTGAAAAGCGGTTGACACTTTGCGAAATAGCTAGATTTTATTCTCCAATTATCGCAATATCAGCAATATTTTCACCAATTATCACGAGCTTCGGCTCCATTTTGATATATTCAGGTAGCCATTGCACCATGCCATATGCATATTGGAAGAGCATCGGATTGCGTACACCCGTAATTGGTACATAGCCTTTCATGCGATAAACCGTTTCAGGCAATGCGCGCACCCACGCTTCAAACTCCTCCTCACTATAGCTCTGCGTAAACTGTACTAAACGTGAGCCTAAATTAAAGCTACCTCCAATTTGTGCGAGTACAATTTCATCTTTCGCAGGCTGCACCATTGACTGCATTTGCTGTAAAAATTGAATTGGCACGCGGCCATTTGTCGTCTGTAGTAGCATAGCACGTGGATTAAAGCTTTGTAGCTCATAGACGACCTGTGCCTGCTCTTCCTCCGATAGTAAGTCAATTTTATTAGCAAGGAGCACATGTGCATGACGAATTTGCTCCATAAAGAGCGAGCGCGCTTGTGGCGATAATGTAGAACGATTGAGCCAAAGCTTACTATCTGCTACTGTGACAATCCCCTTTATGTTTAATTGCTCTGCAAACAAAGGCGAAAACACCGCATCGAGCGCTTCTACAGGATGAGCGGCGCCTGTTGTTTCAATTAAGAGTACGTCAAACTGTTGATCAAATAATAAAGATTGAATTTGTGCCTCCGTTTTTTCCGCACCTGTGCAACAAATACAGCCTTCCAGCATTTCTTTTAATGGTACATCTTCCTCTACCGCCTGCGAATCGAATGCGAGCTTACCAAGTTCATTCATAATAACTGCGGGCTTCAAGTCTTGCTCTTTCAATTGTCGAATTACATCTGTTAACAGCGATGTTTTGCCACTTCCTAAAAATCCACTTAATAAATAGACATCCTTCATCCTTCTCACACCTCTAGAAAAAGGGCTGACCATATATGGCCGCCCTTCATTATTATTCATCGTTCGCTTCTTCTTCTGTTTCTAGCTCTTCACCAGATAATAGACTTTTCGCTTTTAATAATTGCGGGTCATCCTTGCGCAACTTTTCACGTAAAGCATCCATTAATGCATACGTTGTTTTGCCTGTTAAAATACCGGTTTCCTCTAGCTCATTCGCTTTTTGGAATTCCCTCACAGCGGCCTCCGTATCTTCATCAAATAGATTATCCACTTCGCCCACTTCATAGCCTAGCACTTCTAGCATTTGCTCTGCCGCATTCACAAGTCTTGAATTTGCTTCTAATTTCAGCTCTTGCTTTGGATCAATGTATGGCAATGAAGCATAAGGTGCTGTATCTACCTCAACATCTGGTTGAATGCCTTTTTCGTTAATCCAATTGCCATTCGGCGTTAGCCATTTACTTGTCGTAAATTTCAAGTTTGCGCCATCTGGTAAATCGGTCACAGTTTGTACTGTTCCTTTACCGAATGATGCTTTCCCAACGACTTTGGCACCGACTGATTCTTGTAATGCACCAGCTAAAATTTCAGAAGCAGAGGCACTGCCTTCATCTATTAATACCGTAACAGGTATATTGAACTTCTTACCACTTTCTGCAACCATTGCTTCAGGCTCTCCAGTACGACTTTGAATTAATAAAATCGGCTTACCTTCTGGTACAAAGAAATTCGAAATATCAAGTGCGGCTGTTAAATAGCCTCCTGGATTTTGGCGTACATCTAGCACGACACCCTTCATTCCTTTTTGCTCAAATCCCGCTAAGCTGCGTGCTACTTCTTCAGCAGTTTGCTCACTGAATGATGAAATTTGAATATGGGCAATTTTATCTTCTCCCATTTCACCATGTACAGTTTCAATCGGAATATCATCACGTACAATTTTCACTTCAATCGGCTCTTCATCTTCACCGCGCTGAATCATTAATGTCACAGCGGTACCTTTTTCACCACGAATAAGTAAAACTGCCTCTGAAGCACTGAAGCCTTTTAAGCTTTCACCATCAACAGATAAAATGATATCCTGTGGTAAAATACCTGCTTTTTCTGCAGGTGAATTTTTAATTGGGGACACGACTACAATATAACCGTCTCGTTCTTGTATTTCTGCGCCAATCCCTTGGAAGCTTGAAGATAAACTCTCATTAAAGTGTGCGGCTTCCTCTCGATTCATATAATCAGAATACGGGTCCTCTAGCGCATCAAACATCCCATTAATTGCACCATGAATTACTTGTTCATCATCTATTTCAACATAGTAATTTTTCTTAAGTTCATCAAAGGCATCGTAAAGTTGTTTAAATTCGGCACGCTCAACAGGTACTTTTACTTCCACTATCTTTTCTTCCCCAAAAGTTAAGGCAAAAATCGTTAAACCTGCTGTTACTAAAATTGTCAGGAACATCAGCATTATAAATTGAAACGGCTTTATTCGTATATATTTACCAGCAGGCTTCACAGGCTGCTGTCCATTTTGCTGTTCCTCAGTTTGTTGTTGTTCATCCATTACTTTCACCACTCTCATTTTCCACTATGTACGGCACACTATACTTATCTTAACAGTTTATGCAGCCTTCGAAAAGCTTAGACGTTCTTTTTTTTATTTTGTTTCATAAGTAGGTGGGGTTTTTCGTACATTAATTCAATGCAAATAGAAAGTACATGCTAGGAAGGCTCAATTATGTTTAAAAATATTCGTTCGGTGAATTGATCACACTAAATTGCTGCATTAAAGCAATAATACAGTGCTATTAAAAAGAGGAGCATAAGATTCGACTCAGCTTAAAATAAGGTTAGGGGATATTAATACTCGCTTTTTTGTAAAATACGGGACTAGGTAGCTTAGCAATAAAGTAGCTACAATCGTTCAGAATAAGGCAAATGTCCTGTCCCTCTGTGCATCTATTATATGCCAAGGAAATCCGCCGATATTTTATTATGTGGTACATTTAATGACAACATTTTACTAAGTAATTAAACACCAACTATGTTGGATTACTCCACTGTAAACTCCACTGCCAAATGATAGTTATCATAGTCATCAGTATTTCTAAAATTTGATATTTCTTTCACTAGGCGATATTCACCCCTATTTAAACTTCCATAGAGCCCACTCCAGTCAATTTTCCATTCCCTTACACTAAAAGAAGCCAAGCTATAACCAATATCGGCAAAAGCATGATTTCCTCCTATTGCAAATGGAACTTGGTACCATTTCTCTTTAATTTTCTTTTCCAGTAAAAAATCTACACCATAGGTAATTTCCTTGTCGGAGTTGTTTTCAATGATTACCGTCAATCCAATAACAGATGCTGTTCCTTTCTTTACAATCATCATTACTCCATCAAGGTTATTAACCGTTTCGTATTTTGTAGGCTCCCAATCCCTTATCAGTTCTCCTGATTGACCTTTTGGTTCTTGGGAACAACCAACTACTGCCAAACCAATTACTACCAATACTATAAAAATTCTTCTCAAGTTATCTCCCCCTCCATATTTAAACACTGATTTCAGAATCAATTTCCAAAAATTTCGTTTGACTAAAATGCATTGTTAATGGAAATGTATTTCTTCATAATATTTACAATGATAGTAACATCAATATCAGAAAAAATCATCTTACCTAATCGAAGTAATAAGAACGTGTATATTAAAGTCATTCAAGAACAATTAGGAAATGTTACAATACGTGAAACACTTCACATTCCCCTCCTGTCAATCAAGATTAAAAGAAAAATACCCAACAAGCTCCTATTTTTGAGTTTAATTGTGCGAAAGTGGTTGCCTTGCGGGCGAATTTCACTTTTTA
>NZ_PYWN01000186.1 GCF_003049505.1 Metasolibacillus meyeri | reverse complement strand
TGCCTGTTTATTGTATATACTGAATAAGAAAGGGAAGGAGGAATTTTGTGACTATTTTTATTAATGACCATTTTGAAATGACAGAGCAAAATGGAAAAGTGTTTATTCGCACAATAAAAGCAGGTTTTCCTTTGAAGGACTTTGATACTATTCTAAGATCACATCCGCGTGTCAAACTTACTAACTTTGCTGTATTAAAAAATGTATTAGCAACAGAAAGTGAGACCGTAACTGAGATTGGGATATGGCTGCCTAATATTGAAATTGAAGTGGCCCGAGATAAAATGTCAGCTTCACTGTTTATTTATGAAACTGTGGATGAGTTACGTCAAAATAAGGAGCATTTCATCGAGGAAATCGAAAAACTTTTGAAAAAGGAAAATATTGTTTATGGCATTCAGCCAATTCAAATAGAAGAAATCGTTCCAGCAAAAGCATATTTAATTGCACAAGGCACACCACCAATTAAAGGTGATGATGCAAAAACTACATATTTACAAATACCTGAGCGCAAGCCAATTATTAAAGAAGATGGAAAAGCAGATTACTATGAAATGAATTTTATTCATGAAATACATGAAAATAGTTGGTTAGGTGAGAAGATACCAGCACAGCCAGGGATTGCGGGGCAAACAATTTTTGGAGAAGCATTACCTGCAACACCAGGGAAGGATGCATCTTTAAAATATGATCGTAAATCTGCCTATGAGGTGGAGGAGGATGGAAAAATTGTGTTGCGCTCTAAATATGCAGGTGCGTTGGGCCAAATACAAGGACAGCTAACGATTAGCCACCATTTGTCAATTAATAGTGATATTGGTGTTGAAACAGGCAATATAGATTTTCAGGGCTCTTTAACGGTTCGGGGTACGGTGCAAAGTGGCTTTACAATTATCGCAAAAGGTGATATTTCGATTGATTCCTCAGAGGGGATAACAGGGGCGAAGCTTATTCGTTCTTTAGAAGGGGATATATACATTCGCGGTGGCGTTTTTGGCTTGGGAGAAACGGTAATAGAGGCGGCAGGAAATATTTATATAAAGCATGTGAATGAAGCGAACTTAAGAGCAAATGGTGATATTCATATAGGCTCCTACGCACTTGGCTCGCAATTGACAGCCAATTCTATCTTGTTGGATGAGCGTAAAGGTAAAATTATAGGCGGCACAGCAATGGCAAAGGATATGATTGTGTCAGCTATTTCTGGTAATCGTTTAGAGCGACGAACAGAGCTTATTATTAATACATTTAATAAAAAGGAACTGCAAGCCATTATTCAAGAGAAAGCAAAGCTATTAAAAAATGAGCAGGATGAAATGGTGAAATATGAGGCGCAATTGACAAAGATTTTGTCAGCACAAACTACATTGAATAGCCAGCAATCAGCAGTTGTGGAACAAGTTAAGCAAAAAATTGCCTCATTAAAAAAATATGTAGGCAATTTAGAGAATGAAATTAAAGTGAGCATTAATGATTTACACAATGCAGGAAAAGAAGAAATTAAAATTACGAAGGAAGCGTATCCAGGTACGTATATTCAAATTGGTAAGAAATCATCTCTTTTAACGAAAATGACGAACGGTACATTTTTATTGGATTCAGGGGAGTTGAATGTATAAATGAGCATTCCAATCTACGCGCATCGGGGTGCTTCTGCGTATGTTCTTGAAAATACAATGGAAGCGTTTCGAAAAGCGTTAAAGCTTGGAGCAGACGGTATTGAATTGGATGTTCAATGCTCAAAAGATGGGCATTTAATAGTTTTTCACGATAATAATATAAAGCGCTTAACGGGTGTTAATCGGCTTGTACAGGAATGTACGTTAGAAGAGCTAAAAAGCTACCCTTTAGGTAGACGTTTTTCACGTATTTTTTCTACGAAGCGAATACCAGAATTAAAAGATGTTATTGACTGGGCGATCAAAGAAAAAGTTCCGCTAAACATCGAATTAAAGGAGTCTTTAACGACTAATCATGAAGCTTTAATTAAGTTACTAACAACGGTTAAAATTCCAGAGAACAGCCATTTCTCATCATTTTATCAAAAATTACTTATTATAGTGAAAAAATATCGCCCTCATATTGAAACGGCACTTTTAGTAACGAAAAAATTTGATTGGTCAAAGTTAGATGACTTTCCGTATGTTGATGTTATTCATGCACATAAAAAGTATTATAAACGCAGTTATTTAAAGGCATGTGAGTCCGCGGGGAAAAACATGCGTTTTTATAGTGTAACAGGGAAAGAATCCTTTATTGCAGAGCCACATCCTGTCGTTGCAGGTTGGATTACGGATTACCCTGATATCGTGGCGAAAAATAAAATATAAATAGGGTGTGAGAAAGCGAATTTTCATCTGCTTTTTCACACCCTTAAATTATATTGGAATAATTTTATTTTTGCCAACGCTCAGATACTTTTCCTTTTTTGCGGTCACGGTGTAACAAAAATCCGGCAAAAAAGCTAAAACCTGCTAAAAATAAAGCGACACCAAGCACAAATTGAAGCCAAATCCAAGGAATTGGAGAAATTAATACGCCGAATAAAGTATCGCGCATCAATTTAATTCCAGCTGCTGCCATAAGTCCTGGAATTAATAGCACAATAAATGCAGCCATTCGAGCCATTTTCCTACCTCCTCCCTCTATCTTTTTAATTGTACAATCACGATTGAGAATGTCAAGAAAACAAGCATAAATGTACTGTTTTCGCCATGTTCTAAAATCATTTAAATAATTAGAAAATTCTTAATTATTATAGATTCCATAATAATTGTTGCTTAAAAGTGAATTTGAACGTATTGTAAAAATAAGCA
>NZ_PYWN01000185.1 GCF_003049505.1 Metasolibacillus meyeri | reverse complement strand
GAACAAGCTTAAAAACAGAAAATTCAATCAGCTTTTATGCGACGCTAGTGATATCTATTCTCTTCATTTTTCTAACTAAAATCTCAGTCAATGCTTTTACTCTATAGGTAGAGTTGGTTAAATTCACCATACACAACGTGAGTACTATAGCCTCAATCTACTCTCTCCATACAGAGAGAGACAATGAGTATGACACAATTATAGCTGTAACAACAGATTTCAATCCACTCTCTCCATACAGAGAGAGACATTAATAGCGCATCTTGAAGATATACAAAATGAGATTTCAATCCACTCTCTCCATACAGAGAGAGACATCTTTAGTGACAGCCATTATTTTAGCAATGGTAATTTCAATCCACTCTCTCCATACAGAGAGAGACCAATGAACGACAAATAAATGTATTATTTGGTGAATTTCAATCCACTCTCTCCATACAGAGAGAGACGTCCAAATTCATCAAACAATGAAATTCTTGTTTGATTTCAATCCACTCTCTCCATACAGAGAGAGACTCTGTGCCCATCTTCGATTAAATGTGCATGTGGTATTTCAATCCACTCTCTCCATACAGAGAGAGACCCCATGCCGAACGTTGTGTTTCCGCATCGATAAATATTTCAATCCACTCTCTCCATACAGAGAGAGACTTTCCCTACAACAAATGATACAAGATCAAACTGAATTTCAATCCACTCTCTCCATACAGAGAGAGACAGGCAGATATGTCAAAAACGATTGGGAATATGAGATTTCAATCCACTCTCTCCATACAGAGAGAGACCATTCGGTGGAGAAATTGACGAATATACTTTTAAATTTCAATCCACTCTCTCCATACAGAGAGAGACGTGAAAACTCAACTAATTAGCTTAGTTGTTTCCGAATTTCAATCCACTCTCTCCATACAGAGAGAGACACAGTTAGAGTATAGTAAAAAGCTTGATTTTTTAATTTCAATCCACTCTCTCCATACAGAGAGAGACACCAGCTGCCTCATAGTAAGGAGCCTCGTGTGTACCAATTTCAATCCACTCTCTCCATACAGAGAGAGACTACAGGTAAAAAAAATTTTAGATACCGAACGTAAATTTCAATCCACTCTCTCCATACAGAGAGAGACTCTTGGAGGTCCCCATTCGATTGCTACTGATGGTATTTCAATCCACTCTCTCCATACAGAGAGAGACATTAATATAAGTGTAAATAATCGCATTACACAAATTTCAATCCACTCTCTCCATACAGAGAGAGACTTGACTGGACACTTTTTTTTGAAGATAAATGTAACATTTCAATCCACTCTCTCCATACAGAGAGAGACACATCCGTATCACTCCTTATTGTTCCTTTGAGATCATTTCAATCCACTCTCTCCATACAGAGAGAGACATTTGTTGATTCACCTAAGTCAATGATAGTTCGTATTTCAATCCACTCTCTCCATACAGAGAGAGACGAAGGTATTGGTCAGATGTTCGGTAATGTTAAAAAATTTCAATCCACTCTCTCCATACAGAGAGAGACGGTATAGCGTAAGTTGCACTATCTTCATTAATTGATTTCAATCCACTCTCTCCATACAGAGAGAGACGTGAACAAGCTATTAAAGAAATGGAGCCATTGAAATTTCAATCCACTCTCTCCATACAGAGAGAGACGTTTTCAATGTTGCCTACTTTTAAGTTCAAATTATTTCAATCCACTCTCTCCATACAGAGAGAGACGCGAGCGTATTTTAGATTTGTAGATTCGAGATTGATTTCAATCCACTCTCTCCATACAGAGAGAGACTTCATTTTCTTTGTACATTTCTATGTGTTTTTTTGATTTCAATCCACTCTCTCCATACAGAGAGAGACGGTGAAAAACAACCGAAAGTTAATAAACAAAGCTGTTTTTCACTAAAAACTTTGCTTTCAAGGTAATATTATCCTAAATCAATTACCAATTCAATGGATAATTAGCAAAAATAGAGGTGCGAATCCCTTAGGAAAATCATGTTCGCTTGGCATTCGCACCAGCAGGTTTGACACTATAAAATTAAAGTTTCTTCTACATTAAAGGTTTCTTTCGCACCGATATGCTCTACTTTTGACTGGTAGCGGTTACCTAATTGATAAAATCGTAGACTATCTTTTTCAGGATCAATGATGTCCATTAATTGCAATTTTAATTGCTTAAATTGTGTGGCATCTACAATGCATTCGAAAACGGAATTTTGGACGCGGACTCCGTAGTTTTCACATGTTTTCGCTACTTTTCTTAATCTTTTTTGACCTGTTGTTGATTTCGTTGCCACATCATACGTGACTAATACCAGCATAGCAATCCCTCACTTCCATAAAAATGGTGGATATTCTTCTAAATCGCCGCGCAAGTAGCGCGCTAATAGCATCGCTTGTGCATGCGGCACGAGCCCCCAATTGATTTTCTCTTTGAGGTAGGGGTGTGTCAAAGGCTCTTGTTTACGCTCTCGCCAAGCGTTAATAAATTTTGCTCTGCCTTCGTCTGTTAATAACACTGCGCCATTTTCCTTCGCAAAGAAATCTTTCCCTGTGATAATTTTCTTATTGATTAACTTCAACACAAAACGATCTGCAATCACGCCTCGTAGTTCCTCCATCACATCGAGTGCTAATGAAGCTCTACCTGGTCGATCACGGTGCAAGTAGCCAACATAAGCGTCCAGACCGACATTTTCCAGTGCCGCACTCACATCTTTCGCTAATAATGTGTAAGCTAAAGATAACAAGGCATTGACATTATCTGTAGGGGGTCTACGATTTCTCGTTTTAAAAAAGAAATCATCCTTTTGTTGCAAAATCATTTGATCAAAGCAGCGGAAATAATGATTGGCAGCCTGTCCTTCCAAACCACGTAGTGTTTCTAAATCTTGCACCGCTAAAATTTCCTTTAAATACTCACTTAACGTAGCCGATATTTTTTTGAAAGCAGGTACATCAATCCGCATTGGATAATCGCGTGTCATGCGTTCCAATATCCATTTTTGATTCGCTACTTTTGCGAAGATAAAATTACGGGCGATTTTTGTACTATCATCGGTGCTATCAGAAAGGCGATATTGCGTTTTGCGCAAGACGACATTTCCTTTCGATTCACCAACAACTCTGGCTAAAAACTTTCCGCTCGTTGATAAAAACGTAAGTGAAATATTGCGCTCAGTGCAGGCATGCATCAGCTTTGGGCTTGCTCCCATATAGCCAAATGTACAAATTGCTTCTAAATTGTGCAAAGGTACTTGACCCAAATGGTCTTCTCCTGCGGTAACGACAATCGTTTCACCTTTTAATGCCAAATAACTATTAGGGGTTGTAACAAACAATGTATTTAGTAATTTTCTCATTACAAAAACCTCTCCATATATTGACGTACGGGTGTTGAATCAATAAGTGTTGGCAAACATAGATTTTCTAAAGAACAGCTTTTACAATGCTTACCAGGTTTTACTTTTGGCGTATGACGACGGTCATAATAATTGTACATTTGCTTAAAGATGAAGCGAACCTCGTCTCTCAATTCGTTGGTGATTTCAACCTCAACACGCCGTTTTATTTCATCATAAAATAAATACGCTTTCGGCACTTCACAAACAAACATTTCTTCTAGACACATCGCCTGTGCCACAAGCTGTACAATATCCTCTTGTCCTGCTTTTGGTTTCCCGCGCTTATACTCCACAGGTACAGGTGTATATTTTCCTTCTTCGTTGATTAATTCGATGCCTTGTTCATCTTCTATGAACTCGACTACATCACAAATACCTGTTGTTTTTAACTCATGAGAGCGAACTTGCATCGCTCGCACAATTAATTTATTATGACGTTTCTCACGGATAAAGGGCTGGTCTGCTTTTTCATGGATGTGCTGCCCTTCAATTGTCTTCACGTTTTCCGCCCATTGTTGCTCGATATGAATTAAAGCCCATTGCCTTTGACAGAAGCGAAAATGTTGGGTGCCTGATAACATCAAATAGTTATCTTCGTTATTTTCCATCCAGTTCATATGTTTTCAGTCCTTCTAAAGGTGATAACTTATAGAATTCATCTTGAAACTCCTTTGCATCTTCAGGCATTTTCACTTCTAATGAGCGATGGACTTTTGCGGAAGAGTATTGACCAAGCTTAGAATCGTGCTCCCACCAAATCACTTTATGTACTTCAAGTGACCCTTCTGGACGAGCAGATGAGGCATCATTTTCAAATAAAGAAACTAAAGCTTCCTGTAATCTTTGCGCATCCTCTCTTGTAAAGCCTGTTTTTTCCGCAAGCTGGGTATTGATGCTGCCTACAAATTTATAAACACCGAAGTCCACACGGTGCTTCATCCCCATCGTATCAGAACCTTTTTTATCGCCCGTAACAGAATTGACGCTTTTCGTAATTTGAATGCTTGTAATATCAATCGGTTGAACGCTAATTGCTGGGTGAATCGATACAGGTCCTCGCACACCAACCGATAAATTGCTACCTTTAAATGCGAATACTTGTCCAAAAGCGCGTACATCATACCAAGTTTCAGCCGCTACAGCCGCAAATGTATCAGCATTTCCTTTTTTATCTGCCTTAATCTTTTTCAATTCTGGAATGGAATCTGCTCGGTCATTTAAACTTTTAAAGCCATCCGCCGCACGGTCATCTGATTGCACAAAAACTGCTTCCCCTAAATCCTGTAAACGATTGCGTAGCTTTCTTTTAATACAGACGTCCGATACTTCCCCGTAACCATCAAAATTTTGGCGTGGTCGATTGCCATTCAATGGGTCTCCGTTTGGGTTAGCATTGTGTACAGAAAAGATAACGGCAAAATCCACTTTATAATCTAAAATTGTCATCCTTGTTCTTCCCCCTCTTTATCTTCTTTCTTTGTATATAAATCTTGGCGCTGGCTATAGTAGCCTAATAAATATTTCCCACTTAATGGCTTATTATTAAAGTCCTCATAGTCAAACTTCGCTGCAATTTCATCAATTAATTTCGAATAGCGAATGCCTTTTTCACGCAACTTCATTTGATATGGCTGCAAATTGCGTTGAATCGTGCTCCAAGTTCGCTGTGGATTGCTTTGGAACATATTCATATAACGTAGCGCATTCGTTGCACGATTTTCATCTCTGCCTAAAGCGCTTCGCTCCAACACATCTGCCACTGCTAATAAGCGTCCAAATAAATAATCCCGATCTGTCGTTTCTGTATTTAAAGCCACTTGCCATCCCTCCTTTTGAAAATGATTTTTTACTAAGGCACAGGCCACCGTTAATACTTGCTCCCACTCCCAATTTTGCTCATAAAACTGTGGATTCGAAGCACGTACAATGGCACTACGGATAATATCAAGCGGGATATTTCGTCCATCTAAAACACATGGTAATAAACGCTCCATTACCCCTTTGACTACTTTATCACTTGGTCTTGGGCCAAATGCTGCATGGGCAATCGTATAAAATGAGGGTGAGCCATCAAATTCAACCCATTTATCCTCTTTTTTACGTGTTTGCCGCCAGCTCGTTGCATCATGCCATTTACTTAAACGTTCGAAATACGTCAATATTTGAAAATCTCGATAATACAAGACAGCGATCCGCCCTGGTGTCGCGGCATCCAATGTCAACACATACACCTTTTCATCTTCAAGTTGTTCAAAAGACATATCTTTTTGCACTCCAACTAATAAACGGCTGTATTTCTTTGCCAATACCTCTCTCGTCTGTACCTGTTCTTCCTCCGTTGGCAGCTCTAACATTAAATCTTCAAAATCAAAATCCTGTTCGAATAAATCATCTGTTACTGGTAGCACATCTAAATATTTTGAACCCCAAACAAGAAAGACGCGACCATCAATTTGCTTACCTTGGCGTTCAATCAACCATTTCAAGGCATTATGTGCCTTTTGCGAAACATCGTAGCTAATATTGGCTGCTTGTACACTATCCTTAAACCTACCGCGATATGTATAGCCTGTGCCATCATTGGCGGAAATGAGCTTTGCCTTATCTCCTGAGTTGCGCAATTTATTCGGATGTCTTTCAATCATCGGTGCTAATTGACCTGATACATAACAAATATCTTGGTCCTTTAATTTCGTATTGTAGTAGGCAATATAAGCATTGAAAACCTCTTCATTGCGCCACAATGGTGGAATATGCTGCTCTGGCTCATGGATGACGAAACGGACAAAGGCACTTGCTTGCTCACCTGTTAAGACAGAAAAGATTTTCGGCTTGTCCTGTTCTGTATTTGTCCATTGCTTTAATAGGCGGTGGTTTTCAGCATGCAATACACCTTCGTTAATTAAATCAGCAATCAAACGGCCTTTCTTCACATAATGATAAATAGCTGTCACATGGGGATGAGCATACGGCGATTCGCACCAACCGCGCAATTGCTCGATATACTTTTGAAAAGCGTCTGCTTTATCATCCTCACCTGTATATTCACAGTAGTCTCCTGCTACATACATCAGCTTATCGTGCAAAACATGGGGGGCAAACTTCTTGCCTGCGCGGCTACCTGATTCCTCTGTAAATGGTAAAATGGTGCTTTCTTTATCAATCGCCTCAGCCCGAATCAAATCTCCTGCTAAATTAATTGTGATTTGGATATGAGCCGTCTGCGTCGTGTGAGAGATGGGCAGCAACATATACTCGATAAACTTGCCATCTTTGGTCGGCTTTGTTGCCACCTTCCCTACTTCATTTCGACTATTCTCATACGTTTCATACAGCGCTTTTAAATAACTCAATTTATTCGCCTCCTTCCATTTCCGCATATAACTCATTGACAGATTGCATGGATTGCCCAAGTTGGAATGGCTTTGCCTCCATCTCATAAATCGGTCTAACAAGTGTACATTGTTCTGGGGTAGGAAATTCAATGATTCCCTTTAACATTTTTGGCTGCCAAAGCCTCGTTTCCAGCATATTTCGATCTGTTTCATCTGGATAGTTAATACCATGCACCATCGTGCCAAAGTGCATTTCATCAATTTCCTTGTAAAAGCTATCACCTTCGCCGTAACGACATGGCTCTACATAGCCTTGACACTCTCTTGTCCCTAAAAAGATATCGCGTCGTCCACCTCGTTCAACACAACGTTTAGCAATGTTGTGGTGCTTATGCTCATTGAAATCCTCCTGTAAATCAGGGCGGTTTTCATTGAAAATAAAGTGTGCCTTCACTTGATATTTGACATCTCGCAAATAGCTATAATTTGCCAAGGTATTGCCACCACTCATTTCAATTGGACGCACCCCTTTTGACTCCATACGAATGGCATTGATTACACGCACCTCATCAATCACCCAAATAATGGATGGTTTCCAGTAAATCGACTCCGTAATTCCTTTCAACGCGCTGTAAGTAGGAATCTGTGTCGTCATTTTTTCTCCACCCAGCTTCATTAATGGGTCTGTAAATAAAGCATATTCACCACTCACTTGATACTCAATTTGATTGCGAATTTTCGTCATCTTTTCACCTCCTTTTAAAAATCTAAATTCGCCAGTGCTGCCTCTCCTTCCACACTCAAACCATAAGACAAATCATAGGCTGTTTGCTTCGCCACATAAACTTTCGTCACGCCAAAGTCCACTGCCTCCGCTAAGCTATTTGCACATAGCCAATCAAATTCATAAGGAAAAACATTGACACTATATTGCTGTAGATTTTTAAAAAACTGTGATAAATCAGCAATGCGTTCTCCACTTATTAATTGATTAATATACATTTCTCCTTCTTTATAAGGTACAACAATGGCTCTTGTATTTGCCTCAATTACCTCGAAATGTTGTGCCGCTGTTCGAAAGCTTGCACTCGACCAAAACGGATACGTACCTTTAAATTCTTGTTTAAAAACACGATTACTCGTAAACAAAATATCGTACATAGAGAGCGAAAGTTTTTTCATCGGATAATCTAAAAAAGGTGCTAATTGATGATAAAAAGCTTCAAAATAATACGTAAGTGCCTTTGTCGATAATAAATACCCGTCATAAAGCGCTGAGTCCTTTTCCATATCGCGCAACATCAAATCTGTACATGCTCGTCCTTTTTCAATGGTCATTAATTTTTTTAGCGATTCTTCCGCATGATTAATCACATAGACTTCACGTATCGCCACTTCCCCATTGCGATTGCAGCGCCCCGCAGCTTGCGCAATGGAATCCAGCCCAGCTAATGAGCGCACAACACATTGAAAGCTCACATCTACTCCTGCTTCTATAAGCTGTGTGCTAATACAAATCACACGCTCGCCGTCTTTTAATTTTTCACGTATTTCTTCTAATATTGCTTTGCGGTGTGCCACACACATACCTGTGCTTAAATGGTAAACATGCGCATCGTCATGCTTTAATTCCTCATACAACGCCTTCACCACACGTCGATTATTGAGAATAATCAGGATATTTTGCACAAATTCTAGCTTTTCTCGTACAAACTCTGCCACATCCTCTGTATACCAGCCCTTCGGTTTAATTAGCGGCACAATTTCCGTTCGTTTAAATGCCTTGATGACAGTTGGCAAATTTTCGATTAACTCTCCGTCTACCTCAATACCTCGTTTTACAGCATCAAGGGCTGGCTGTGTCGCGGTACAAAGTAACACCGTTGTCCGACAGCTTTTACTTAAAAATTTAAGCGTCGTATTAAATAAAGAAATGCAAGAAACAGGTACAGACTGCACCTCATCGAAAATCACAATCGCATTACTTAAATTATGTAGCCTGCGCTCATTTCGGGACTTTCCACTATAAAATGTATCCAAATACTGTACCATCGTTGTAAAAACAATCGGAATATCCCAATTATCCTTGGCATTTGCTAGCTTTCTTCGTGCTTCCAGTTCGTCATACGATAAAGGCTTGTCCTCATCAAAAGGCGCTTCATCTATGACATTGCTATGATGTTCCAATACGTCATCTGTTGTTTGCAATACCTCTCTGACAGTCTTGGCATTTTGTTCAATAATGGTTGTGTAAGGGACAATATAAATAATGCGGTCTTTGTTGTGTTCTAGAGCATGTTGTAGGGCAAAACGTAAACTAGCTAATGTTTTTCCACCACCTGTTGGGATGGAGAGTCTATAAATACCTGTTGGTAACTTGGCTTTTTCAAAACATGTATCGGACATTTGCTGGCGTAGCTTTGTAATTTCGTTTGGTAAGGCTTTTTTCTGCAGTTCAATTAATTGTTCTTCTAATCGTTGCAAAAATAGTGGAAAAGGGGATTCTGTCTTTTCAGCATCAACATTTTCATCGAATAAACGAGAATTTGTTCGATCTGCATCGAGTAATGCACTGAAAATATATTTTGTTACTAATGCCACAACCGGTTGGATTGCTTGCACCGTTGCTTGTTTCGTCTTTTCTTTATATGGTTGAAGAAACTGTATAAACTCTTTTTTCGCTAGTGCAACATAAGCATCCAACTCTTCACGTGTACATACTTCGCTAAAAAAGCGCTCTTCAATCACATCAAAGTCAATCGGCTTTTTAGGCGTTTTACGCTTATCGAAAGGTGACTCTCCCTCCGAATCAAGCATATCCACCAATTGACCATGATGGCTGTAAATTGCATTCGCCACACATTCAATCATCATATTGGCCGTTGTATGATAATGTTGCATTAAAAAACGTGCGCCTGCTGTCGAATGGTTGACACTCCCTCTTTTCGGTGGCTGAGAAGGGTTATTAAATGCTTCTTGTATGTACACTTGGAAATCATCGTTGTATTTTCCCATATCATGCAACCATGCTGCGAGACCTGTGACGTGTGGAATACCGATTTTGCGACCGATATTTTCGGCAATTTCTTTTGATTCACTGAGATGGACAGGTAGTGGTTGAATTTTTCCGTCTTTTTCGCGGATGTGGGCGATGTAGGGTGTCATATTATTCCTCCTATACTAGATTATTTTTATCTATATTAAAACTTGATTACTCTTTCGTAATTGTTTATTTTTCCCACTAAATATTTAGGTTCATCATCAATCGATAAATCGATTTTAAAAAGATGGGTTTGATAAACTTAGAGTATAAAGCAAAACCCATCTTGTAGTTTGTCTAGCCAATAATTAAGTTGTGTGAGTTCTCCCGTAATACCATCTTCTATTCATAAAAAATCACTTTCATAGAACCATTTGTATAAATACTTTTTATTATTGTTTCCTATCTAGTGCTAAAAGTCCAACTTTTGCTTGTTCATAATATCTTTCGAGTTGAGTCTGATAACTAGGATAATCCTTATTAGACATCTTTAAAATTGGACCTTTATCACCATATGCTTCATATTCAATAGTTGCTATATTATAATATCTAAATTTTTTTAAAAGTAATTTATGAAAACTTTGATCATGAGTCGAAATAATTATTTGCTTTTTATGTTTATCTACAAATAAACGAATTAAATCTATAAAAGAAATAATATTAACCTCATCCATACTCTGAATCGGGTCATCCAAACCAATTAAATTTAACGGGGACCACTTTTGTTTTAATGACATTGCCAAGAATATCGAAAGAGCTATACTATTCACTTGAGCTGAGCTAAGTACATAGGATGCATTGGCTTTTATTTCATCTGTATCCTGTATTTTAGATACATTAATGGTTAAACAGTTGTTGTTACGATATGTATCTAATGTTAAATCCAACTTAGTAAATAGTGGATGTGAATTAATTTGTTCAAAAATAGTTTGAATTGTTTCCTTTAAATTAAAAAACACTTTCTCATTTAAATTAGATAGAGCTTCATTAGATTTATTTATTAAGTGTAATAGGTAACTAAGGTCTTTATTCATCGCTTCTTCCTTATTTTCTAACTCCGCTACCTGATTCTTCATAGAAATTAATTCTTTTTGTAATTTTAATAATCTTGTTGCGTCTGTATTCAATTCAATCATACTCTGAATATTAATAATTGTAGCTTCTACTTTAGCAATATTTATTAATTTCTGCTCCAATTTTTTCATTTCCACTTCCAAATTGCTAGTGACTGTATCCAATTCAGCTACTTTAATATCTATATTTATTATTTCAGACTCGTTAATAAGACGATTTACTCGATTCATTTCTATTTCTTGTGTAACAATTATTTGCTGTAAACTCTGCTCATATTCATTAATTTGAGATATATTACTTTTTAAGTCTAATTTCTCTTCCTTCGAAACCAAACCTAAATAACTATTAATCTTAAAATTAGATATCTCATTTAATAATTTATTTTTTTGGATTTCTAATTTCTCACCAATGTTATCGTCAAAATCCAAACCTAATAGAGTACACTCTTCCTCAAATTGCTTTAAATGTGATTTTGATAAATCTATTTCTTGTTGTAGTATCTGTTGACTTTGATGTTCAGCATAGCATGCAAGATCTATGTTTTTTAAATCAGTTGTAAATTTATCCACTATTTCTTTCACACTTTGTTTAGATTCTTCAATTCGTGTATTTGCTAATTTAATACCTTCCACAATTTCCCTCAAATGCACTTTTGTTTGTATTAACGTTTTTTCTAATTTAGGTAAATTCTCATTTACTTTTAGTTGACTTCGTTCAATATTGCTTAGAATATATTCTTTATTTATTCCCTCTGTTCCACATGCAGGACAGATTTTAAACTCTTCTGAAATCATTGAAATATATTGATTTAATGAAGATAAAAAAGAAATGTACGCTTGATCTGTACTTTCAATTTGTTTAATAGACTCTTCTAAAGCCTTCGATTGTATCAATAAATTAGTTTCTATAGACTTCTTTTGGTCAATAAGTTGATACTCTTTAAACATCGTAATAAATGAAATATTTAATATTTTAAAATCTGCTTCAACTATCTTTGGTTCAATTTCTGATAAAAATTCAAATCCACTTTGCAATGAAAAAATATCTAATTGTATATTGATAGATTCAATAATTGATACTAAAAAATCTCTTTTATTTTTTAAAGAAGCTACTTTTGCTTCGGATTTTTCTTGCTTAGAGATTAATGATTTAAGAGCTATTCTTTTATCTCTAACACTTTGCTCTACAGTTATTAATTGTTCTACTTTTACTTTTAATAAAGCTAATTTTTTAAAATCTCGTAGTTGTTGTTGTTCACGTAAAGCAACTTCATGTACTTTGCGCAAATACATGACATTAGGTAATTCCTCTTGTATTTCCTTTAAAACACTATATTCATTTCGTAACTTCCTCTGTTCAATGTCATTATTTTGTAGATTTGAAATTAATGATTTTGATAACTTTTCGAAATCATCTTTAAATAACTTAGTTTCAGGATATAAATTATTATAATACTTCAAATC
>NZ_PYWN01000184.1 GCF_003049505.1 Metasolibacillus meyeri | reverse complement strand
ATTATAATACTTCAAATCAAGATTAAAATCTGTATCTATTTTTTTCAAAATTTTTATTTCTAATATTTTTACTTCTTCCTGCAATTTTTCCGTGTTAGACTTTCTCTCATCTAATTGTCCCTCTAGCTTTTTAAATTCCTCATTCAATTTATTTCTTACTTCCCTAAATCCTTCCCGATACTTTTCAAAATGATCTGTACCAAAAATTGTAGAAAAAGCATCATATCGATCTCTTTCTTGCATTCCCTTTAAAAATTCAGACATTTTGTCTTGTGATAAAATATGAGTTAAACTTAACATTGTTGTGGAAGAATTTATTTTGGGTAACCAATCCTCATGAATAATCCAACTTTTTAAAGTAGCCTCAGCTTCTTCATTTTCCTTAAACAACTTACTATTCTCATCAAAAATTCTTAATTTGAATTTTCCATAGTCAGTACGGCCCGAACTAGGTTCAACACATTCTCTTTCAATGAAAAAACGTTCATTATTTGGTAAAATGATCCCTAATCTCACAAATGATTTTACTAATTTATCTGCATGTAAATTTCTTATGAATGGTGTTCTTCTTTGTTCAGGCGATGTTTCATCAAAACGATAAATCCCTCCTGTTAATCCCCATTCTATGGCATCATAAATTGAAGATTTCCCATGCCCATTTGGTCCATATAAAATTATAATATCATTACCTTCTAAACAAAATTCCTCTTTTTTATTAAACCCTCTAAAGGCTTGTAAAGTTAACGAAGTTATTCTCATTCCTATACCCCTTTAATATTATATGGTTCTAGGAAAATCATTTTATTTACTTCATCTATAGACTTCCCTTCATAGATATCAAAATCTAACCGCTTTTCCACTTCAGACGATACAACTTTTCTAAGTTCATCTAAAAATTGCTTATCTGAAAAAACTTCTAACTGATTAGAATCATCCAATTCTAGCTCAATCGGGAGTTTTCTTTGGAACTTTTCTAAGTTTCTTGCTAATACAATTTTTTTAAAATACATACGATCATTTTCAATATGTTTACAAAGCTCTATATCTTCAATATCTGTTTGACTAATTAATATCAAATACATATCCCATTTTAAATTATATAATGAGGCCACTAGTTCACTTTGAATTCTAACAGCGAATTCTTCACAGGCTTTCCTCCAATCCCTTTTTAACCAATTTTCACCTTCAAATACAACAATTCCGAAAATTTGTTGAGGATTACCAAATACAAATTTTAATAAATTGAGTTGCATATTCTGAAATTCAATGAATTTGTCTTTTTCACGAAAATATTTAATAACCTCATCTACCATAAATTTTTTCAACCACCATTCTTTTTAATTCCTCACGATTCTCAACCTGATCTCTAACTTTACGAACACATTCTCCACAAATAATTTTCACATCATTTAGTAACCTAAGATTGTTATTTTCTATGCCCGTAATAAGACCATCATCTTCAGTCTCTATATACGTCTTAAGGATTCCTTCAAACTCGAAGGATTTCCCACAAGATCCACATAAATTATGTCGCATACTGCTACTGCAATTTTCAAATATTATAGGATTTGGTGGAATTGGTCTTCCGTGCTCAATCATTATTTGTGCAGCAGACTTATTTATCATTTGATTATGCATCTGTAAAAGTATCTCTGGCATTATTTGATTTCTTTCTTGAGCATAAACAAAACTCATATTATACTTTTTGTGTGAGGTAACTTGAAGGTTAGCAAAATCGTCTTCTAATAAAATACAAACATTCCCATACATAGATCTAATCATAAGTATAATTTCTAATGTAGCCTCTATTCCATTAACCATCGTTTCTTCGTTTGCTGTAGGATACTTTGAGTTTTCCAAAAAAAATTTTATTTCATCTAATTTACTTAAAAACTCTTGTTGTAAATCATGTAATTCTCCTTTAAGAAAGCCATGTAGCTCATCTGGAAATCCTTCAATAAACCTTACTGTATTTAATACAGCTTCTCTTATTGATTTTTGGAGTGGTGATTCTATATCTCGACTTTTCAAATTAGTTATATGCTTTTCTATTAATTCTTTTGAACGTCTTAGACTAGCAGCCCCAATTATAGCTCCACTACTTTCATTTGAAAATACCGCTACTACTTTACGATTATATACTATAGGACCCCCTGACGCTCCTTTTACTCCATATCGAGGGTCAATAATGTGAGGTACTTGACAACTTAATTGTATATCAAATTTCTGATTCAGTTTTTCATCTAAAAAATTATGAATAGTTCCTTTAAACCTTTCACCAACTAGCCTTTGTGAACCTGAAAACGCATAGGAATCCCAATTAGTATCAATTGGAATATTTGTGAAATCTAAAATTAATGGCTCAACATGTAATATAGGCTCATTCAATTTTATAATAGCAATATCATTTGCTACATTGTCTACATCCATGTCCTCATCAAAATAAATAGCTTCTATAGCATATTCTTTCTGGTCGTCACTAGAAAAACAAATTTTATAAGCAGTTTTATCCGGATTTGAAACAAAAATGTGCCGGGATGTCAACATATATTCTTTAGCAATTAAGAATGCTGTCCCCATCTCACCTTCATTTCCATCTAGCCTTGCTACTGCTCTTTTTATATACTCCATTTACACTAGACACCTTTCCAATTACAAATAGACTTGTAAACTATCTTTGGATATGTTCCTATAATGTACTTTAAATTGGTATTTAAATTGTAATTCTTCATCCTCTAAAATACCCAATTTATCTATTTTATTATTAAAATACAAATTTCTAGTGAAATCCCCATTTTTTCTTACTATTATTTTTACTATTGTTTCAATATCTGGATGATTATGAACCTGTCCATTAGTAGAAATGAAATAATTTTCAGAATCTATTATATCTAACAATTCATTTCTAGTATTTTTTGCACTACCATGGTGCTGTCTCTTATACACATCT
>NZ_PYWN01000183.1 GCF_003049505.1 Metasolibacillus meyeri | reverse complement strand
CACCCGAATCAAATGGGCGGATTTAATTGTCTACTTGACAGGGAGTAGTTCAATGTTCATTTCCGCCCGTTAAACAGTGAAATTCGCCCGCAAGACAGACAAAAAGAGGCGGTCTTGAAATTCAAGACCGGCCTCTTTTTGTTAAACTGTCGTATGGGCAAAAAATTCCTCATACAGTGCTTTTAAAATTTGATTTTCATATTGGCTTCGTACGCCAAATACAAGACTCACTTCTGAGGAGCCTTGATTAATCATCTCTATATTTGCTCCTGTATTTGAAATAGCCGTTGCTGCACGAGCTGCTAAGCCTGTGTTATGTCGCATACCTTCGCCAACAATCACAACCATTGAGAAATCGTGGCGGAAAAGTGCATCTTCTGCATGCAGCTCTTCTTTCACACGCTTAATAATGCGTGCCTCAACCTCATCATTTAGCTGGTGGGAACGCATGATAACTGAAATATCATCAAGTCCAGATGGTGTATGCTCATATGAAATATTTTCTTCCTCGATAATTTGCAGTAAACGTCTGCCGAAGCCTACTTCACGATTCATTAAATATTTCGATACATATAAAATAGAAAAACCACTATCCGTTGCAATACCCGTCACCGGACTACCTGCAGCTGGACGCTTCGGCACGATACGTGTACCCGGTGCATCAGGATTATTTGTGTTTTTAATATTTACTGGAATTCCTTGTTTATAAACAGGCATTAATGCTTCGTCATGAAACACGGAGAACCCCGCATATGAAAGTTCACGCATTTCACGATATGTGATTTCTTTAATTTCCACTGGACAATTCACCACCCTTGGATTTGCTGAAAAGACGCAATCAACGTCAGTAAAGTTTTCATAAAGCTCTGCACCAACAGCAGAAGCTAAAATCGAACCGGTTATATCAGAGCCGCCGCGATCAAATGTACGCAGCACACCTGCTTTTGTATAACCGAAGAAACCTGGGAATACAATAATTTCTTCTACATGCGCAAGTTTGCTTAAGTTGACATATGTTTCAGGCAAAGCAAAAGTTCTCTCTGGCAAATCATTAACGATTAAACCTTCTTTTGGACTAATATATTTGGCAGGCATTCCGATCGAACTGAAATAAGCTGCGATTAACTTTGCATTATTATCCTCACCACTGGCCTTTATGTTATCCATAAATTGTGCCTTTTCTGATTTATCGCTTGCTAAGCGTTCGTTCAAATCAGATGTGATGACTTGAATAATCTTGTCGTCTAACCCTAGCTCTGATGCAATATCAGCATAGCGCTCAATAACAGCATTTAATTTTAATTCAATATCTACCCCTTGCAATACGCTGTTCGCAAGTTGAATTAATAAATCCGTTACTTTAATATCATCATCCGTACGCTTTCCTGGAGCAGATACCGCGATAATTTTTCTTGCTGGATTAGCCTTTACAATATTCGCAACTTTTTTAATTTGTTGTGCGTTCGCCACAGAAGTTCCACCAAATTTACATACAATCATTTTACCAAATCCTTACCTTATAATATTATTTGTACTTCCCAAAAAAACAATTGATTTTACACAGTGTACAAACTTATAACAAATACGTCAAGATAATTTGTTATAAGTTTGAAGTTTTTTTATAAAAAATGAACATTTTCAAAACATTTGCACTTATTATATGGTTTTTCATGCAAAAGAGTGCAAAAAATCTAGTTACAAAACAATTCAGATAAGTTTTCATAAATTACTATACAGAGCATAATTGTATACGCATATTCTAAAAAAAACAATAGAAACCTGAGTTGATTACTAAAGTTTATTTTTTTATAGAATCATTCTATTAAAGGGACAAGCGAAACGTAGTTGTTGCGACCTCTTTTTTAATTAGAAATAGGTGAAAAAATAGCAAATAAAAAGCCTGCAAAACCTTGCAAGCTTTTGTTATTTATATGATTTACAGAAAGTTACCTAGCTTGCTCTACAGACAAGCCCATCAGAGCCTTTTTTGATTAACTTCATGACAATTTGGCGGGTATGCCCTTCGAAGCACCTTGCTTAACCCCCTCCTCATGTATTTTTTCATACACATAAGCAAGTGATTGTAGGGTTGCATGCTTTAAAAAATAAATTCCAGCTTCCCTTCCGCCAATTTCAAGCGGGCCTTGCCTTTTTTGCCGCTTTTCCATGTGAAGCGGATTTCACGGGTTTCTTTACCTGTGAGTAGCTTCTTAGCATCTGTTGGGGTCACTTTGCCTTTCATCAGCACTTTGCTAATAGCAAATTTGCATGCTTTATTTTGACATGTATATGCACGAAAGCCTTCAATAACAGGCTCTTTACATAATGGGCATCTGCCAACAACGACGATTTCCTTTTCAGCGACCTCCATTTGCAATGCCTTCATACGTGCGGTTGTTTCCTCTACAAATGTGAGCATTTCACGGTAAAACGTAGTTGCATTCAGTTCACCATCGACAATGTCTTTGAGCTTTTTACTCCAAACTGCTGTTAATATAGGAGAAACGACATCGTGATTGTCTAAGCTGGCAATGACATCGATGCCAAAATCTGTGGCTGCTAGTGCCTTGCCTTGACGTGCTAGCATGCCAATTGTTAAAAGCTTTTCCATAATTTCTGCACGCGTTGCGGACGTACCGATTCCCTCAGCATCTTTGAGTATCCTTTGCAGCTGTGCGTCTTCTACAAAGCGTCCCGCATGGAACATCGCATCGAGCAATGTACTGTCTGTGTAGCGCGGTGGCGGCTCTGTCATTTTGGCTAAAACGCGCACATCTTCAATTGGCAGTAGCTGATCTACTTGTAATCTGGGCAATGGATGCTCACCCTTTTTGCGAAATGCTTCATATAAAACAGTGTAGCCTTTTTCAATGATGGTATTGCCTGTTTGCTTAAATAACTCGCCGCCTGATTGGAAAATCACGGTCGTTTTATCAAAGGTGTAGGCAGGTAAAAAAATGGCTAATAGCCGTTTACAAATAAGATGATACAGTTTCGATTCCGCCTCTGTTAGCTTTTTACGCCCGATTTTGACATCTGTTACCGTGATGGCATGGTGATCAGTTAATTTTTTATCATCAACATAGCGCTTCGATGCGCTAACACGTGCGACATTTGCCTTGTTGCCTAAAATGTCGCTAGCAACGGCTTGATATTCATCCAATGTGCTTACCGCTTCAAGATGTGCGGCAATATTCTGAGCAAAGGCAGTTGGTAAATGCTTGGATTCTGTACGTGGGTAGGTGATAAGCTTTTTTTCATATAAACTTTGGGCAATTTTTAATGTCGTCGCAGATGTAAAGCCATAAAATTTATTCGCTTCCTTTTGTAGCTCTAGTAGCGAATGTAGTTGTGGAGCAGGCAATGCTTTGCGCTCTGTTTTCACTTCTTTCACAAGTGCCGTTTCTGTAATCCGCGCAACGATTTCCTGCACTTTGTCAGGCTGTATTTTATTCGTATTTTGAATAGGATCAAACCATAAGGCAGTCATTTCTGGTAGCTGTAATTCAATTTGTGCATACGGCTCTGGCTTAAAATTGCGAATTTCGAGCTCTCGCTGTACAACGATGGCTAAAGTCGGTGTCATGACACGCCCCACCTTAATTGTACGACCACCCTTCACCGTTGCGACACGCGTTAAATTTAAGCCAATTAACCAATCAAATATCATGCGATACATCGCCGCATTGCGCAAATTGCGAATTAACACATCATTGTCATCTAATAAATTCGTCAACGCCTTATGTACCGCACTATCTGTCGTTTGCGATGTCCAAAATCGCTTAACAGGCAGCTTGCACCCTACTTTTTTATAGAAGGAATAGAAGATATTTTCGCCTTCCATCCCCGCATCACATGCATTAATAACAAAATCATAGCGCCCTGTTTTCAGCTTTTGCTCAAGCTCCTTATACACTTTATAAGCGGTTTTTTTGACACGGAATTCATAGCGCTCTGGCATCATTGGCAAAACAGCTAAATCCCATTTCTTCCATTCCTTTTTATATTCATGTGGCTCCTTTAGCTCCACAACATGTCCGACAAATGAAGCAAACTCAATTGTGTACGGCAATTGCATTCGCTTATATACTTTTTCAATATCTCGCATTAGCGACGGCTTTTCGGCAATGAGTAATGCTCTCACTTTATACATCGCCCCTTTCTCTGTATCTCTATTATATAAGACGCACATATGTTTGTAAAATTGTTTCCTGGAATGAAAATAGCATTGGAGGGAAGTAGTTTGATAGGTCTTGCCTTATTGCCTTTATCATTTGTCTATGTTTTACCGATTGCCGTTGGGGTTTGCGATTTCATTTATCTAGTTGCAACGCGAGAAAAATAGGCTGTTGAAGGAAATTATAGAAATGCTAAAACTTTAAAACTCGCTCTAACCAGCGATTACCCAACAAAAAGAAAGGCGTGCTCGCAAACACGCCTTCCTTTTACTCTGCTTTCAGTTTACATGTCACTCTCTGTCCATAACAAGCTAAGCTCATCATTATCAAATAAATGGCCATCATATAAAAGATAATAAGAAATGGTAGATGATTTCTTAAAGTAATGACGCAAACCAAGTATATACAGGTACTCGCGATGCTTGTCTTCCAATAATATTTACTACTAATGGCAGAATGTATTACAACCCAAAATATCAAAATAATTATAATAGTCGTAAAATTCAAATAATCACCCCTTTATTTTATAATAAGGAATATATTTGAAAAAATCAATCAAATATCCCAATTATGCCTCAGCTAACTCTCGTCCAGATTTTTTCGAGCTTGCTCATAGCAGAAGCTAACCTAAAAGTGTCACGATACACACCAACAGTTAACTGACCAACATCGTGTGACATGATATTGGTCACACAGTCGTAGCAGTCCCTCTTTTTCAGCGAGTGTGTGGACACCCGTTAAAATGGGGCTAATTCATGTATTCATCTTGTCATCTATTAGAGGTAACTTCTACTGAAAGAAGTTTCACTATTCGTCTCATAATAGCAAATGCTATAATGCTACTATGTGTAAACGAGGAGGGTTAGTATGAAATTTGGTAAACGTACGATTTTTTGGCTCGTACCACTTTGTATTCTTGGCGCGTTTGTTTATTTTTATGGTCCAAAAGATGATATTACAAATAATCAATACATAGATGAAATGAAGCAAACATCGTTAAGTGAAACAAATGCAACAACGGCTGAGGACGTATTTGCGCATTATTGTGATGATGGCAAATGGATCTTTTTTAAAACACAGCGTGAGCAAGCGGTTGTGGAATTTAAAGGAAAATGCACGATTAATAATGAAAGCCAATCAATCAATTTACAATTTTTAATCGACAATGAAGGTGGCAATTATCAGCTGGGCGCATTGCTCGTTAACAATTCTCAACAAACGCCAGAGGAACGCACGTATTTTATCGAGCAATTATACGAAAATCTATAGTAAGAAAAGCGTTGTTTGAAAAGTTTGTCCCTCCACTTTTGGTACAAGCTTTTCAGACAACCGTTTTTTATTCACTCAGCTGTTTTTTCAAGCGCTTTAATAAGCGTTGTCTCCTCTTTTTCACCGTATCCGTTTTTAACTGTAAGCTTGCGGCAATTTCTTTGTCGCTATTTTGTTCCATATAATAGCTGTGTAAAATATAGCGCTCCACTGTCGTGAGCTCCTCCCATGCAAGCGGAAGCTCGATTCGATAAGGATTTTGGACATCATTGATACAGGCATACAAAATCTCATCTTCCATCACCATCATGCGGCTTTGAAGCAAGTTTTGCTTGCGCATTTCTGCAATAATTTGATAGCGCATTATAAAATAGGCATATGCTTCAAATCCCCCTTTTTCACTGTCATATGAGCGTGTTGCTTCCCATAGTGCAATCATCGCAATATGGCGAAATTCATCAAAATTGCCGTAGATATTGCAACGATGCAACACTTTTTCTATTAACGCTTTGTACTGTTCATAGCATTGTTCAAAATCCATTGACAAGTCCTTTTACCTTGTGCACAAGCGGTTTATTCCTAGGTGCTTTCAATATAATGATTTAGCATCAAGCAAACAAATTTTGAAATAGGTTATTTTTAGAAAAAAAAGAGAGAAAAAATATATTTCCCATACAGAAAAATATTGTATTTATACAAATTTACGCATAAAACAACTTTTTATTGACCGAATATTCAAACTAATCATTGACAAAATACTTCTCATCGTGCATGCTATGTAAAATATCATTGCTTATTGAAGACTAGTAAGCGGCAACTGGCTATCATAGAGAGCGAATTCTTGGCTGTAAAATTCGCATAGACCAACCGCCTAACCTCCTTCAACTCGCTCTTAGCAAAACTAAGCGCTCACTCAGCGTTATGAGATAAGTGGAATGCTCGCTATGCATTCAATTTAGGTGGTACCACGGAAAGCCCATTTCGTCCTAAGCAATTTAGGAAGGAATGGGCTTTTTCCTATGAGGAGGAAAGAATATGGAACGCAAACGAATTGTTGTGAAAATTGGTAGTAGCTCCTTGACGAATCAGAAAGGAGAAATTGATTTTGAAAAATTCAATGACCATATTGAGGCGCTCGCCCAGTTGAAGCTGGCAGGTCATGAAGTATTGCTCGTTTCATCAGGCGCTGTTGCAGCTGGCTTTCGTAGGCTCGGCTACCCTTCGCGCCCCGTGACAATGAAAGGCAAACAAGCCGCGGCTGCCGTTGGGCAAAGCTTATTAATTCAGCTCTACAATGAAGCATTTCTCAACTACAATATCGTCTCAGCACAAGTGTTGCTAACGCGCACAGATTTTAGTGAAAAGGAGCGTTATCAAAATGCCTATGCCACTTTTTCGGAGCTTTTAGAGCGTTCTGTGCTACCAATCATCAATGAAAACGATACGATTTCCGTTGCTGAATTAACCTTTGGCGATAATGATATGCTGTCCGCACTCGTCGCAGGGCTTGTGCATGCTGACGAATTGATTATTTTAACGGATGTCAACGGGCTATACACAATGAACCCCATGACAAACCCTGATGCGCAGCGCTTTGATTTTTTAACGAGCATACCAGATGAATTGCTTAGTATGACCGCTGGCAGTAGCTCAAAGCTCGGAACAGGTGGCATGGAATCAAAGCTGCTTGCGGCTCGCTATGCGATTGAGGCAGGCTGCCATGTCTTTATCGGCAAAGGAACAGGGGCTGAAAAATTGCTTCAGATTTTAGCGAATAATGGGGATGGCACATACATTGCTGGCGAAAAATCCACCACGCTATCAAACCGTAGACAATGGCTTCGTTTATCGACAGTTACAGGGAAAATTTTCATTGAT
Source organism: Metasolibacillus meyeri (assembly GCF_003049505.1). Lineage (GTDB taxonomy): Bacteria > Bacillota > Bacilli > Bacillales_A > Planococcaceae > Metasolibacillus > Metasolibacillus meyeri. The sequence goes on along the minus strand of NZ_PYWN01000183.1, from coordinate 15,597 downwards.
GAAGGGGCTGTCAAGGCATTAACAGCAGATGGCAAAAGCTTACTACCAGCAGGTATTTATGCATTGGAAGGTCATTTTAAACAAGGGGATGTTGTAGAAGTATTTTACCAGCATCATTGTGTCGGACGTGGTGAAATCAACTATGGCAAAGAGGAGCTAATGCAAGCGATGGGAAAGCACAGCACAGAATTGAAGCAGCCCTCTGAAGTCATTCACCGCAATAATTGGGTTCAAATGAAGGAGGTTTAATGATGTCAAATGAAGTATTTGAAAAAGGGCAACGCGCTAAAAATGCCAGCCTATTGCTGAACATGAAAACGACAGCCGAGAAAAACAATGCACTCGTTGCCATCGCAGCACAATTGCAAATTGATCGCTCTGTCATTATTGAAGCGAATCAGCTCGATTTGCAACAAGGTGCTGAAAATGGACTTTCTGTCGCAACACTAGATCGCATTATGTTAAATGCAGCACGTATTCGGGCGATGAGCGAGGCCATTCACTTATTAGTCGAACTTCCTGATCCAATTGGGGAGGTGCTCGAAAATATTCACAAGGAAAATGGCTTGCATATTGTAAAAAGACGCGTACCACTAGGTGTCATTGGCATGATTTATGAAGCGCGCCCAAATGTCACAGTGGACGCGGCTACGCTCGCTTTAAAAACAGGGAACGCGATTTTATTAAGAGGAAGCTCATCTGCTAAGCATTCCAATATGGCTTTGGTTTCTTCGATTCATACAGCATTAACAAAGGCGGATTTTCCATTAGATGCTGTTTTATTAATTGAAGATACGAGCAGAGAAACAGCAAAAGCACTCTTTCATTTACATGAATTTTTAGATGTGCTCATTCCGCGCGGTGGCAAAAGCTTAATCGATACTGTCATCCGCGAAGCAAGCGTACCTGTCCTTGAAACAGGTGCAGGCAATTGTCATATTTTTATTGACGATACGGCCCCCTTCGATATGGTGTGCGCGATTGTGAAAAATGCCAAAACACAGCGTCCTTCCGTCTGCAATGCGGTGGAAAGCTTAGTGATTCATCGCCAATTTTTACAGCAATACGGAAAGGAATTCTTCGCTTTTCTGCAAGCACTCAACATTAGCATTTACGGAGATGAGGCGGTCTGCCAATTATGTAAAAGTGCTCTTCCTGCTAATGAGGAGCATTTTGCGGAGGAGTTTTTAGCTTTATGTTTAAGCATCAAAACCGTAGACTCTGTAACGGAGGCAATCCAGCATATTCAAACATATAGCACAAAGCATTCAGAGGCAATCTTGACAATGACGCAGGAGCATGCCGACTTGTTTTTAACGATGGTCGATGCAGCTGCTGTTTATCACAATGCCTCCACCCGCTTTACAGATGGCTTTGAATTTGGCTATGGTGCTGAAGTCGGCATCTCCACACAAAAACTGCATGCGCGTGGTCCAATGGGCTTACCCGCTCTAACTTCAACAAAATATTATATTTATGGAGAGGGACAAATTAGAGGATAAAGCGGTAGGCGTTTGAAACAATATACAAGGTAGCTAGGTGGAAAAAGTTCTTTTTCACACTGCTACCTGCCATTGTGAAGTTTGAATCATGGTCAATTTCTTTTATGGGTTCGTAAAAATAACTGGAATACTATGTAGACCATATTTCCCACGCATTTTGCCGCGAGACGCTTGGACAAACTTATCTTCTTTGAATGTAATCATGTCCCCATTATCAAAAGAAATATGATAAGTTGCGTTACCAGGTTCACCAGCAGCTACTTCTACACGTTCGATTTGTGTCACATTTTCCCAGCCTGCATATTGCTTTTGCTGTTCAAAAAGCCCTCGATATGTAAAGCCATTATCATCCATGGTAATATAGCATCTAGTACTTCCATAAAAAACAACGAGTGCTACTATAGACAAAATAACACTTGAAATAATTGTCCACCTTCTCATTTTCCCAAAAAATAATAGCGCACAGCAAATGACGAGTATAATGATACCGATAGCAAAAACTACATATGCTTCAAACGGTACATAGTAAAACCATGTGTACTTTACAAAATAAAACGTCATTGGAATCATACGTGGTATAAAGAAAACAACTAACGGTGAAAAAATCAATAGGCCTAATCCAATAACAAAAAATGCATAGCGATAAGACATATTATTTGCCATCTATTCCCCTCCTTTTATAATATATGTAATATTATATATCATTCTCTTAAAATAATTAATTATTTTAAAATTCTGAATTAATGATATAATACAATTATTTGGAAAGGAGTGACAGCTCTATGCAAATGCGTGCTATGGTGAATTTGACGATTTCAATGGCAATCTTCGGCTCTATTGGCTTTTTCACAAAGCATACTGGAATTCCAGCGGTTGAACTCGTTTTTGTGCGCTGCATTTTTGCTACATTATTTTTAGGATGCCTCTGGCTCATGACAGGTGGCTTAAAAAAAGAACAATGGCATAAAAAACAATTGTTCACAACGGTGTTATGTGGTGTTTTTTTAGTTTTAAATTGGGTGTTTTTATTTAAAGCATTTGAGGAAATGTCGATTTCCGTTGCCATTTCCATTTATAATTTAGCGCCTATCTTTGTGCTATTGCTCGGTGCCGTTTTACTCGCCGAAAAAATGACGTTACCCGCTATTTTGGCAACAACGATTTGCTTTTTTGGTAGCATCTTGATTGTCGGAATTGAGCACTTTCAATCGCTCGACCAGTTATTTAATTCAGGCTTTATCTGGGCTTTATTGTCAGCCATTTTTTATGCCTTGACGATGTTTACGAGCAAAAATATTAGCGGACTTTCTTCTTATGCATTAACATTTATCCAAACGGCTGTCGGTATTGTAATGCTTATGCCTTTTTGCAATTTTACTGTATTTGAAGGACTGACAACGACAAATTGGTTATTTATTGTCGGAACAGGTATCATACATACAGGCTTTGTGTACTATTTGTTCTTTGATAGCATTCGCTATTTATCAACACTTGTCGTTTCTGTACTTGTATTTGTTGACCCTGTCGTCGCGATTTTACTCGATATTGTCATTTTGTCGTTTCGACCTGATGCGTTACAAATACTTGGCATTGTCCTTATTTTCGGTAGCATTACCTATATTATTTTGATGCCACAACCTGCAAGAACAAAAGTATCAGAGATTTAAAATGGCAGTTTGGAAGGTCGATACCTTGCCAAACTGCCATATTTTTAACAATCAAATTTCTCTACAATATTTTGTAAATACAACGATTGATTTTTTAATTCCGTTGAAATGGTATTTAACTCTTGCAACACATTGACTTGCTGCTCAATCGTGCTCGCCACTTCCTGTGTATAACTTGCCGCATCATTTGCATCAGACGCGATATGTGCAACGGACGCTGCCACTTCCTCAGCCGTTGCTGAAATATGCTCGGTCAACGATGATACCTCGCCAATTTCCTCTGTCATCTCTTCAATTGCCGTATTAATTTTAGTGAATGTTTCGCCAGCTGTTTGTACGACAGTTACACCAGTAGCTGCATTTTGAACACTGTCAGCAATTGCCTGTGCGACATGCTCCGTATCTTGCCTAATCGCTGTTGTCACCTGCACAATCGCGGCTGCTGAATGCTTCGATTGCTCGGCTAAACGACGAACTTCATCAGCAACAATGGAGAAGCCTTTGCCATGCTCACCAGCTCTTGCCGCCTCAATCGCTGCATTCAATGCTAATAAATTTGTTTGCTCTGTAATTTCTGTAATCGCCGCCGTAATTTGATCAATTTCATTTGAACGTTCGATTAACTGATGAATTAAATTGCTCGTTAAAGCAGTTGACGCTTGAATCGCTTGCATTTGCTTTTCAGCCACCTCAATGTTGCCACTGCCCTCATTCGCTAATGTTTGTGTCGTCAATGCATTTGTATGCAATGCGACCGTGGAATGAACAATTTTTTGCACCGCATCAGCTGTTGCGTCCATTGCCGTCGCACTTTCATTCGCTGCAGTTGCAGAATTATGTGACCCTTTTGCTAGTTTATCTGCCACGCTAGCAGTTTGTTGAACGGAAGATGCCACTTCATTCGTATTTTTTGTTAACTGTTCACTTGATAATGATAGTTTCGTTGTATTTTCTGCCACAGAAAAAATAACAGATTTCAATTCATTTTTCATCATATTAAATGAATTAGCCAAATCATGAAATTCATCCTTCGATTTTACTTGTATATCCTCATGCTGTAAATTTCCTTGTGCAATCACATCTAAAGCAGCTTGCAATTGTTTAATCGGCTTTAAAAAGCTTCTACTCATCGCAACACTAATGATAATTGCCACAATAATGCTTAAAATAATGACGCTTGCGCTTAATAAAGAAGCCGTCCTCGCTGATTGCTTCGCCTCCTGCTTCATTTGTTCTAAGTTTGCTTCATAGTGCTCAGTTAATCTTGCTGCACGTTGAATTAAACTTTGGTTTGGTGGACGCACTTGGTTGACAATAATCGATTTCGCTCTATCATAATTCATCGACTTCGTTTGGGCGATGGCTTCCTCCATCGCATCATTAAATTCGGCCATATAACCATCTATTGCCAATAACTCCTCGCTCACATAGGAATCTTGATTATTTTTCTCTAAGGTCCCAAGCAATACATCCATCTGCTCACGTTGTTCAATAATCTCTGGTAAAATGCTTAAATCCCCTGAGATAACATATTGACGAATCATCATGCCTTGAGTCGCCATATTATTGCGAATATCTGCAATCGTTAATACATGCGCCTGCTCCTCTTCAATCATGCTTTCATATGTCGATTGAACTCGTTGAAGCTGGGCATAATTTATACCAGATGCAATCAAAACCATTAGGACAATAGTTGCAAATCCAATAAAAATCTTCGTGCGTATAGACATATCATTCACCTTCTCATCATTACAAATATGAGTATTATTATATATGAACAAATTACTTATAGCATCTTTTTATCAAAAATCATATAATTCCGATTTTTCCGATATTATTTTAAGTACATCATCTTATTGTGGAAAATTAATGAAAGAGGTTAGTTAGAGTGAACAGGGGAAAACATTTGATCAATTACGCCTCGGCGTAATTGATTTGATTGAATGTAGTTGCCTTGCGGGCGAATTTCACTGTTTAACGGGCGAACCATTACTTTTGAACTAAAAATTTCAAAAACAATCCCTTTCATGCCAAAAAATCAAGCTAGCCTTGTCGCCGATCATTTAACAAGGCTAGCTTGATATGGATTAATCAATTAATGCTCTGAACGAACCTCTGTCATTTGCTTCCATACAGAGCCTTTCGCTTCCTCGCCCTGCTCAATGCGGGCAATCGCCATTTTTACTTGTAGCTTGACTTCGAATTCTTGATCTTCAGCAGCTTGATGGAGCGCTTGGAGCGAGCTTTCCGTTCCAGTTTCGTATAAAAACATCGCAGCGCGCCAACGTACAAGCTTGTTTTTATCTTGCAATGCACCAACCATCGCCTGCTCGAATGCCACAAAGCCTAAATCGCTCATGCAGTCACCCACTGTACGACGCACAGCCGCACTTTTATCCTGCAACGCCTGCTCTAGCGCAGGAACAACTACCTCGTCCTCAATCATGCCAAGGTAAACAGTTGCTAAACGGCGAATCGCCATTTGGTCATCCTTTAAAGCAAAGCTAAGCATTTCGATATCTTCCACATCTGGATCAGGCATTTGATCAAGCAATTGGAAACGCTCCTGCCAGTCTTCCGTTTGCTGTAGTTGCGCTAACGTGACCTTTTCACGCGGAGCTGGCGTGTAATTTGCTTTATTATTTGCCGCCTCCACAATCGATTGAATGCGCTCCTGTGGATACGTAGCCCATACTTCTTGTAGCACATTTTCCGCTACTTCCTGTTTATCGCCATAACGCACACCATAATCTACCCATTTACGCAGGAAAATATAGTTTTCATCGTTATCCTTCGTTTGCATTTGCCCGAATGCAGTTGTGTAAGCTTCACCTGTTGCAAGACGAACTTCTCCTTCACTATCAAAGGCTTTTACTTGTAAAGGAAGCCCTTTAAACATTTGCACATGGACATATACTTCACCGAAATGGTCAACAGCTTGGTTTTCCACTGTATTTGTCGTGTCATTTTCTCCTAACGCGCTACGAATACCTGATAAAATATTTTCCCATGCAAATTTCGCATTACGCTCAACCGCTAAAAAATCAGCAACATGGTAAATACCTTTCACACCTTCTACAGCAAAAACAGCTTGAATAAAGGACGGAGCCTCTGCCAGATTGTCCTTTGTATAGTTAAAGCTTGTACCAAATGGTAGCTCCTGATCAATGACAACCTTCATCGAATTTGGACTTGGCGTTGGCTCAATCGTCAGTATTTTCATCGTTCATTTCTCCTATCTATTGACAATTTCATCTAAATAGCTCCAGCGCTCAATGAGATGCTCATATGTGGCATTGAATTCGTCTAATTTTTGCGTAAGCTCCTGCAATTTTGTAAAATCAGCACCAGCTGTCGCAATGCCCTCTTCTGTCTCCACGATTTGTTGCTCAATCTTTTCGATATCAGCAGCAATCGTTTCCCATTCCTTTTGCTCTTTGAAGCTCAGCCTTTTCTTCTCTTGCTTCACCTTTTCCTGCTTTGGTCTTTCTTGCTTTTCCTCTTTCGTCGCCTGCTGCTGCACTTGCGCTGTATGGGCTAAATAATCAGAGTACACCATAAGACTTTCCTCCACTTGCCCTTTGCCATCTAAAATCCACAGCTTTTTTGCAATGCGGTCTAAGAAGAAACGATCATGGGAAATCGTTATCACAACGCCAGGGAATTGCTCGATAAAATCTTCCAGTACGCCTAGCGTTTCAATATCTAAATCGTTGGTCGGTTCATCCAGCAACAAGACATTCGGCTGCTCCATTAATAGACGCAATAAATGCAGTCGCTTGCGCTCACCGCCCGACAGCTTGCCGATTGGCGTCCCGTGCGTATGTAACGGGAATAAAAAGCGCTCCAGCATTTGCGCCGCGCTATAGCGAATGCCTTCTGCATCAGTAATATCATTCGATGCCTCACGCACATATTCAATCATGCGCTGATTATCATTCATTTTCGGCAATACTTGCTTAAAATGCAGTCGCTTTACCGTAGAGCCTACAACGACTTCACCTCGATCTGGCGCTAACTCACCCGCCAAAATATTGAGCAAGGTCGATTTACCATGCCCATTCGCCCCAATAATACCAATGCGGTCACCTTGTTGGAGTAAAAAGCTAAAGTCTTGTAAAATGACACGCTCACCAAATTGCTTGGAAATTCGCTCTGCCTCTAATACCTTTTTTCCTAAGCGCGTCGTGGCAAGTCCTAGCTCTAAATTAGCATCATCCTGTGAACGATCAATTTTATCATCCAGCTCCTCAAAGCGTTGAATACGTGCCTTTTGCTTCGTCGTTCTGGCCTTTGCGCCACGGCGAATCCATTTCAGCTCATTGCGATAACGATTGCGCAGCTTTGCTTGTGTCGCTGCTGTCATTTCCTCGCGCATTGCCCTCGCCTCTAAATAGTCTGCATAGTTTCCTATATGACGATACAACATTTGGTCAGCAAGTTCATAAATATGCGTTGCCACTTCATCTAAAAAGTAGCGGTCATGGGTGATAAAAATGACTGCACCTTTTAAACGTGTCACCATTTCCTGTAGCCACTCTGTCGATTCAATATCCAAATGGTTGGTTGGCTCATCCAGCAAATATAAATCAGCCGGCTCAATTAATACGCGTGCAAGTGCCACACGCTTTTGTTGTCCGCCTGAAAGCTCTGCGACATGACGCTCAAACATATCAATACCGAGCTTCGTCAACGCCTGCTTTGCAAGTGCATTAACATCCCATGCACCTTCCGTATCCATACGTTGTTGTAGGTGGAACAATTGATTTTGCAGCGCTTCGTTTGTCGGATCAGCCGCTAATTTCGCGACCGCCTCCTCATATGTACGATTTAATTGCAGCACAGGCGAATCCCCCGCAAATACTGCCTGTAGTACCGTTTCACCCTGTGCAAAAACAGGGTCCTGCTCTAAATAAGCAATACGGTATTTATTCGGGTGATCCAGCTCGATTTGGTCGGCTTCCTGCACCTTTGCTAAAATAGACAACAAAGTAGACTTCCCTGTGCCATTAATGCCAATCAGCCCCGCGCGCTCCCCTTCATAAATGGTAAATTCGATATTGTTAAATAACGTTTTATCGCCTACCGTTTTTGTTAAATTCGATACGATTAAATGACTCATCTGTTCTCATCTCTTTCATGCATTTGTTTTTATTATAGAGGATATGACAAGGAATTGCACAGGTTGAGGTTATCTTTGAAATTGTATCAGCAAGATTTTAGGTTATATCGGAAATTTTTGTTATTCTATCAGCACGTTTTGGCTTTCTATCAGTACGTTTCAGGATTCTATCGGCAACTTTTCACTTCCTATCAGTAACTTCTTTAAAATCTTACAATTGAAATCTTTTTCCTTGCTGTATCAACCGCAATTTCCCCACCAATTGGCAATGTCATAATCGGCTGTGTGTGACCGAAATCGATATCATACATCACAGGAATATCCTGTAATAATGGGTGCTTGTCTAAAATAAAGTGCAATTGTTCCCTTGTCACCTTGCTTACTCTTTGGAAGCGCCCAATTAATAACGCCTTCACGCCAATCGCTACTTGCAATAATGAAGTTAAATCACGTGCAAACGTTTCGGGATTCGTCTCTTCATCATCTTCCACAAATAAAATGCAGTCCTTTAGTTCAGGTATATACGCTGTGCCTTGCAACAAATTCAATGTGCACAGATTCCCACCATATAGTTTGCCTTGTGCCTGTCCCTCTGTATACACCTTCCATTCAGTCGGCTCATACTGACGCTTGTCTTGGTCTAAAAACCACAAATCATCGCTCCATTTTTCAGATGGCACGATGTCATACGCTTCTTGTTGCATAAAGCATTCTCGAAAATACTTCGTTTGATATGCTTGTAAGCCCTTCATACGGAAGCTTGAAAAATGTGGTCCTGAATAGGTAATAAATCCGCATTTATGGTGAATTGCTGTCGCCAAAGCTGTAATATCACTAAAGCCACAGAGAATCTTTGGGTTCTTCGCAATCAGTTCATAATTTAAATACGGCAATAACTCGTTGCTATTAAAGCCGCCAATCGCCGTTAAAATGGCTTTGACATTTGGATCGGCAAAGGCAGCATGAATATCTGCAATACGTTCCGCAATGGGTGAAGAATTTTGCATATCGCATGTATGTATATGTTCGCCAAAGCTCACTTTAAAGCCCATGCTCTCTAATACTTGCGCTGCTCCTGCGATGCCTTCATCTCCAAGAATTTTCGCACTGCGGCTTGGTGCGATGACGCGTATTTCATCACCTTTTTGTAATTTTTTCATTTGTCCATCCCCCTATGATTGGCAAATTGCCGAATTGTATGAGCTACTTCCCTTTTTGTGATAACGCGTGATGCAAACTTAGCTACTTCTCCATCGCCAACACAAACGCTGTACTGTGCCGCTTCAAATAATGTGCGGTCATTCATATCATTGCCAAACGCAATAAAGTCCCCCTGTAAGCCTCGCGCTTTATGAATACCTAAAGGGCTAATGTCGACGATGTTTTCTGAAGCGTATTGTGAAATCGTGACAGAGAGCTTCGTTAGTTCATCCAGTGCTTCCCTAGAAACATCAAATAACACAAGCTTGCACATTTGTGGCAATTCGTTCAGCTCTACATTTTTCGCGCCTTGATGATGAATGCGATTATAAATAGGATGTGCCTTGTCCCCCGTATATGCAAAGTCCCAATCACTATCTGCCAAATACGAGAGCCGGTACTGCTCAACGATTTGGCATAATTTATCTCTAAGCGCTTGCTCAAAATAAATTGCTTCTACTCCATCATGCCCCCGCATCAACGCCCCATTGCCACCAATTAATTGACAACGCTGAAATGCCTCAGGTAAAATCGGCAACAAATCGCGAATTGGGCGTGCTGAAGCAAATACGATATCATGCCCTACCTCCATTAACAGCACAATTGCCTGCTGAATTTCCTCGCTAATTGTCTTCCCATCGAAGGAAATTGTTCCATCAATATCAAATACAAAATACATATCGCCTCACCTCTGCCTTTTAGTATAATGGTAAAAACGATGACATAAAGGACAGGTGTCCCAATTTGATAAAATTATTTTCTACATTTTATACTTATTTTTCAGAAAATCTGCAACAAGCGGAAATTCGCACATTTGAAAAAGAGGAGCCGATTTTACTTGCTGGCGAGGAAATTGATGGACTTTATTTTTTGCTTGAAGGTAGCTATAATGTGCTGAGCCCTGAAATTAATGGCAAGGAATTACTCTTGCGAAAATGCACACCACCTGCGATTCTAGGTGATATTGAGCTGTTTCAACATTGTCTGATTCAATCTAACTGCATCTCGAAAGAGCGCTGTACGTTTTTGTTTATTACGCAACAAGCGTATGAGCAGACCTTTAAATTCGATGCCGATTTCACACAGCTCTTGCTCGAAGAACTGACATTCAAATTAAAAACTTGCACGACGTTATCACGCGTCAACGCCCTTTCTGCTGTTGCAGTCAAATTCGCGGCATATTTATGCACGATTGAATCATCCGACATTGCGAACGACTATTTAAAGGTGCAAAATTTGCAGGAAATCGCCGCTTTAATCGGAACAACAAGCCGCCATATGAATCGCGTGTTGCAAAAATGGGCGGAGCAACAAATCATTGAACGACATGATGACACGATTCATATTACAGATTGGCAAGCGATTCAGGCGATTTCAGAGGATATTCGCTTTGTGTGACACTAAAACCACTTGCTTAATTAATATCTCCTACATATGTCGGCGCTTTTCCACTGTTAAAATAAGAAATTAAATGCGCTCTTAGTGCGCGTGGAAATAATGGATATTCCAGTAGATCATTAATTGGTAACCATTCTGTACCTGTTTGCCCCTTGTCTGGATTACTGCCATTAGCAAATATATCTTGTTGAACTTGACATAAAAACATAAGCTCCGTTTGATGTGCATGCGCATGATAGGCAGCTAACTCATGGTTTTTCCCGATATATTCACGTACAAAAATCAGTTCTCCAATTTCAATTTCTGCACCAAGCTCTTCTTTACATTCTCTTTGTAAAGCTTGGTGCAGATTCTCACCATGCTCCTGACCACCGCCAGGCAAAATATAATATGTACCACCATTCTCTTGTATTTTTATCGCTAATAACTTTTCATCTTTCACTATGATTGCTTTTGCTGAATTTCTGATTGTCATTTTCCATTCCCCCTAAAAAAAACATCTCTGTTCTAACATGAACTAATCTTTTGCTCTATACATTACATTCAAATTATGCTAATATACGGATTTTTCCTTCTTCAACAAAAAAGAGCAGGCACATGCCAGCTCTTGTCATTTAGACATACTATTGATTTTATCAACTAAAATTTTCGTGCATGTAATCACCGTCGAAATCGTCAAAGCAAAGCCAAGTAGAATTATGAGTTCATCAAATTGACGAAATATATTTGTAACTGTTACTTTCGTTATAATGGACACCGTTTGAAATAGTATATAAGGGGTTAGGAGAAAACTTAATAACCATACAAAAATATATTTTTTCATTCTATTCCTCCAAATGCTCTATAAAGATGTCGACATCATTAGTTAAAATTGTCAAAACGCCTAACAACGAAATTCCCATACTTAATAACACTAAAAGAGATATTATTTTTAAATAAAAACCTAAATTTGGAATTTTAACTATTATTTTATATTATCTATTTATATCTATTAAGTCAATGATTTTTTCAATAAATCAATAACTAGAAAACTAGCCCCAATTAAACAGTGCAATTCGCACACACAAACAGGGGCCTATCCGACTTGCGGACAGCCCCCTCTTAAAACTATGCATCTCCATTTTTCTCAGCTGCTAATTGCTGTAAAAATTGCTCCATAAAAATGTGACGGGCCTCCGCCATTTCGCGACCTTTCGCTGTCACCATTAAATCTTTTAACAATAGTAATTTTTCGTAAAAATGCGTAACAGAGGCTGTTGATTTTGCGCGATATTCATCTGCCGTCATTTGCAGGCGGGCTTCCTCTGCATCATCGTACATCTTGCGCCCCTTCGCACCACCGTAGGCAAATGTTCTTGCAATACCGACAGCACCAATCGCATCTAAACGGTCCGCATCGCGTACAATTTTCGCCTCAATTGTTTTCGCTTCGAGTGCGTTCCCACCATTAAAGGATACGGACTCAATAATGTCCTCGATATGCTGGCGCTCCGCATCAGCTAGTGCGAGCTGTGCTAAAATAGCATTTTGCGCTGATTTATCCTGCGCGTATTTCGCATCGCTGACATCGTGCAAATAAACAGCTAGCTTGACGATTTTTGCATCCGCAGTTGGCTCTGTTTGCAAAATCGCCTCCGCATTCATCAATACACGTTCAATATGCTGAAAATCATGGCTTGCATCCATTTGCTCATATATTTTTTGCACGAGCTCTTTGCATTGTTCGATAGGATTCATATTAAAATAACCCTTCTGCGCGACCGTCAGCTGTTACATCCATTTTAAGTGCTGCTGGCTGTTTTGGTAAACCAGGCATCGTCATGATGTCGCCTGTTAAACAGACTAAAAAGCCTGCGCCTAATTTTGGCACAATTTCGCGAATCGTAATCGTAAAGTTTTCTGGTCGTCCAAGTAAAGTTGGTTGGTCTGATAATGAATATTGCGTTTTAGCCATGCAAACAGGTAGTAAATCCCATCCGAATTTTTCAATTTGCACAAGCTGTTTTTTTGCGCTATCTGTTAATTGGATGCCCACACCACCATATATTTTTTGGACAATTTTCGTTACTTTTTGTTCCACTGTTTCAGAAAGCTCGTATAAATGATGGAAATTTTGAGGTGTTGCAAGCACTTCCAACACTTGCTGTGCTAATTCAATACCGCCTTCTCCACCTTGCTCCCAAACGTTCGTGCGCGCAATGCGAACTGCATTTTCCTTTGCCCATGTCAATACAACTGCTAATTCGGCTTCGCTATCTGTTATAAAACGATTTAACGCAATGACAGGCTCGACACCGAATGTGCGAACATTTTCAATATGACGTGCTAAATTGGCAATACCTGCTTCAACCGCTTTAGCGTTTTCTGCTTGTAAATCCACTTTGGCTACACCGCCATGCATTTTTAAGGCACGAATTGTCGTCACGACAACAACAGCATCTGGTGCAATGCCGCTTTGGCGCGCTTTAATATTCATAAATTTCTCCGCACCTAAATCCGCCCCAAAGCCTGCCTCTGTGACAACGATATCTGCCAATCTACGCGCAGTTTGTGTTGCAATCACCGAGTTACAGCCATGTGCGATATTGGCAAATGGACCACCATGTATGAAGGCAGGTGTGCCCCCAAGTGTTTGTACTAAATTCGGTTTAAAGGCTTCTTTCAATAACAATGTTAGTACACCTTCAACGCCTAATTGATGCACAAATACTGGTTGGCGCTCATATGTATAGCCAATCACAATATTTGCTAAACGTTTTTTTAAATCATCTATGCTCGTTGCTAAGCAAAAAACGGCCATAATTTCAGAGGCTACTGTAATATCGAAGCCATCTTCACGTGGAACTCCTTGTAATGGGCCACCTAAGCCAATCGTTACTTTACGCAATGAGCGATCATTTAAATCTAAAACACGCTTCCAAATAATGCGACGAGGGTCAATGTTTAATTCATTGCCTTGATGGATATGATTATCAATAAATGCAGCAAGCGCATTATTTGCCGTTGTAATGGCATGAAGATCACCTGTGAAGTGCAAGTTAATATCTTCCATTGGTACAACTTGTGCATAGCCACCGCCTGTTGCTCCGCCTTTGACTCCCATGACAGGTCCTAATGAAGGCTCACGCAATGCGACCATGACATTTTGGCTTAATCGCTGCAAGGCATCTGCTAGCCCAACGGTAACAGTTGATTTGCCTTCTCCCGCAGGTGTAGGACTTGTTGCTGTAACTAAGACTACTTTTCCTGTTTTTGTAGCAGTAATTTGGTTCACATCAATTTTTGCCTTGTAACGACCATACTGTTCAATCGCTTGCTCTGGAATACCCGCTTTTTTGGCAATGTCCGTAATAGGCTGCATCGTAGCATTGTTCGCAATTTCTAAATCGGATAAATATTTTGTCAGTGTCATTTGATTCCCTGCTTTCTATCCTTATTATTATATATTATAAAGCATTTAGCAGAAAAAATGTGTGACAAAGCGTCAAAATTCGCCAAATCATTGACATTATGGCGTGAATAACGTATATTAAAATGCATAATTGTCGTAATTTTTCGACACATTAGAATTTAATCCGCAAGTATGGGAGGCGATCGCTCATGCATCAAGGAAAGGTTAAATGGTTTAATAACGAAAAAGGTTATGGTTTCATTGAATGTGCAAATGGTGAAGACGTTTTCGTTCATTTCACTGGCATCATTGGAGAGGGCTTCCGTCAGTTGGAAGAAGGACAAGATGTTGCATTTGAAATTGTAGAGGGCAATCGAGGACCACAGGCAGCAAACGTCTCTAAATTATAAGGAGCTGTAGACAAAGATACAATCCCCTTTGTCTACAGTTTTTTATTTCATTACATATGTTGCGTTTTCACAAATAATCGTTTGTTGCTGCACAGCACCTTCAAAGACGACAGAATGAATGCCGAGCCCATCCGCTAAAATCGCATCCCAAATTTCGCCCTCACCTTGCGCACTGTAGCAAACAATTTTTGCATTTGGTAAATAAAGCGTGTATTTCATGGCATTTAAGTGCTCGTCAAAATGCTCCTCAGCCTGTAAATTACCGAGCTGCTGTAGCGCTTTGATATAGTCAAGACGATTCACTAAGTAAATAACTTCTGTAAGCTTGATATCTCCTTGTGGATGCGCTGCGATAATATTTAACGCGTTGTATTGCGCTCGACGCTCTTCATTCGACATATCCCACTCGATAAAAAATGGAAAATCAAAATGCTGCTCTGGATGCCCAATATAAAGCAACTGCCAGCTAACAACTGTCCCATCTGGTCGTGTGCGTGAAAAGCGCTCTGGTCCATGCACTTCTAAACCCGCTTGACGAAACATCTCAGCATCCTGCTCGATTGTCGTTGTGCGAATAGCCATGCGTGTAAAGCCATTTTTGCGGTCTTTTTTCGCATAGGTTTCATGCAATGTATAGGGTTGCCCAGCAGCGATTTCAAACTGCGCCTCGTCGTTAATGCCAATCCATTCAACATAGGTTAAATCAAAATAACTTAATGTGTTATACGTCCCCCACATCTCATGCTGTCCACCTTGCACCACATGCAAACCATGCGCTTGCATCTCTTTCATCGTCTGTTCTGGCTTGTCTACAAAATGCACAATATGATCTAATTCATACATACTTAACTCCCCTTGTATATTATATTTAAGGTTTTTATCTCTCGATGTTTTATAGGATGACCTT
>NZ_PYWN01000182.1 GCF_003049505.1 Metasolibacillus meyeri | reverse complement strand
AGTAAGTGCTCTACTATTTTATTATTCGCTTCTTTTTAATAAAAGTCAAAATATTCTAGTAATGTTTTTTAACTTCAGTAAAATTTACAAACAGAATGTATATGAATAAAGCATTGTTAATTATAATTACGGATTTTAATATAGTAGTGAAGTTAATATAAGTATCTAGGATTTCGCTACATATTAATATGCTATATAGGGTGGTTGCTAATGTAAAATTCAATACCATTATTAGACTCCTTTTGCATTCACAAAACCAAATTGACGCGTACAATTAAGCGTGCTATGCTTATTACTAATTTCATAGTAATCATTACAAGTTCGAGTGAAAAGTTTTTCATTCAATTAAAAGGAAAATAGGTGTAAATCCTATGCTGTCCCGCAACTGTAAATGAGGGGCTTTGCTTCAATAACTGAAGTAAAGCCGTGATTCATGAGCCAGAATGCCTGCTTGTAAGAAGATTCATTGATGATCTACGAAAGATAGGGAGATGGATGGAAACATGCTTACTGTGTGTTTTTCTGTCCTTATTCTTTTTTAGAATAAGGTTTTTTTCTGCCTTCTTGAGTAGAGGAATAGAGAATAGGAGAGAAAAAATGAAATTGATAAAGCATTTGCTTCCTTTCATCCTTGTCTTGACTTTCAGTATACTTACTGGTTGTACAAACACAGGGCAAAAGGGAGAAACAGCACCACAGCAAACAGATGAGAAAATGATTACGATTGGTTGGCCATTAGATGTTGGCCCACTGAATCCACATACCTATTTACCTAATCAAATGACCGCGCAAGCAATGGTTTATGAATCTTTGGTGGAATACAATGATGATGGAACAATCACCCCGAAACTAGCAGAAAACTGGGATATTTCAGAAGATAAAATGACATATGTGTTTCATTTAAGAAAAGATGTTACATACTCTGATGGGACAGCTTTTAATGCGGATAATGTGATTCGTAACTTCGATGCCATATTAGCAAATCGAGATATGCACTCTTGGATGGGGATGGTCAACCATATAAAAGAGGTTGTAAAAGTGGATGATTTTACAATTCGTCTGCAATTGGACGAGCCATATTATCCTGTTTTAAATGAACTTGCTTTTGTAAGACCTTTCCGCTTTTTAGGGGACAATGGATTCCCAGTAGGCGATGCAACACAAGATGCGATTGAAGCACCTATTGGAACAGGTCCATGGGTATTAACAGCATACAAAAAAGATGAATATGCTTTATTTAGCCGCAATGAAAACTATTGGGGAGAAAAGCCTCTTGTAGAGCAAATTAAAGTGCAAATTATCCCTGATGCAGAATCGATTGCTTTAGCATTCGAAAATGAAGAATTAGATATAATTTATGGTCGTGGCATTATTAATTTAGATAGCTATACGTATTTGAATGATAGCAGTAAATACAAAACAGCTGCATCTGAGCCTTTGTCTACTAAAGCATTGCTGTTCAATACACAGTCAGGTCCGTTAGCGGAGCTAGAAGTACGTCAAGCGATTCAATACGCCATCAATAAGGAACAAATGGTGGAGAGCATTACACACGGTACAGAAAAAGTAGCGAATACGCTCTTTTGGGATGCAATTCCGTATGCCAATATTGAATTAGCACCTATCTTATATAACCCAGAAAAAGCGCAACAATTGCTAGATGAAGCAGGGTGGACGTTACAGAATGGCGAAAAAATTCGTTCGAAAAACGGACAGCCCCTATCACTGGATTTAATTTATATCGCAACAGATGCGATTCAAAAGCCAATGGCGGAATTAATGCAAGGGGAACTAGCTAAGATTGGGGTGCAATTGAATTTAGAAGGCGCAGATGTGATGGTTGGTCTGCAAAAATTAATGGATGATCAGGTGGATATTAATTTCTGGAGAACGAACGGCCCACCAACCGATCCACATAGCTTTGCTAATGAGTCAGCTACAGCCAATGCGAATGGTGTTTACGAGGCAAAATTAGGCTTACCAAATGCCAAAGAAATCGATGCTAAAATCCAGCAATTGTTAGTGGGAACAGATGAAGAGGAGCGCGTACAGCTTTACACAGATATTTTAACGATGTTCCATGACCAAGCCGTATTCTATCCCTTATCTTATGAAATAAATAATGTGATTTATCAGCCATATCTGAAGGATTTCGCACCACGTGCATCGGAGTATGATATTCCATATGCACAAATGGATAAATAAAACTAAAGTGAAACGACCAATTGGGTTCTGACAGGCTATGGATACCCATTTTACGATTGTGAATACACGATAAAGGGAGCCGTCTGAAAAGTTATTTTGAGACGGCTCCTTTGTACTGAAAAAGAGACAATCCTTATCATAGGATGAAGTAGGAAGTGACAGGATGTATGAATCAACATGGATGTTTTGTTTAAAAAGAATATTGACATTGCCGTTTGTCTTATTAGGGGTATCCATCCTGACCTTTGTATTTATTCGTTTAGTTCCCGTAGAGCCTGCTGAGGTCATTCTTCGATTGGCAAGAGTTGCCCCAACAGAGGAAGTTATTCAGGCATTACGTGAGGAGCTAGGAACAGATCAACCATTTTTTCTGCAATATTTACTTTGGGTAAAAGGGGTGCTACAACTAGATTTCGGACTATCTTTTGTTAGTAAATTACCAGTGGCACAGGAGCTTTTTGCTAAATTGCCAGCAACGATTGAATTGGCTTTCACTGCGTTTATTCTTATACTAGGGTTTAGTATCCCTTTAGGCATTATCAGCGCGTTATATAAGCAGTCAATTATTGATAAAATCATTCGGCTCTTTACTATATTAAGTGTTTCCATTCCAACATTCTGGTTAGGTTTTTTACTACTGTATCTATTTAGTTTAAAATTAGGCATCTTTCCAACCAATGGGAAGGGAACACTCGCTCATTTAATTTTACCTGCTTTCGCATTAGCCTTGCCAACAATCGGTCTGTTCGTGCAGTTCATCCGTTCATCGATCTTAGAGGAACTAAAACAGCAATATGTCCAATATGCACAACTAAGGGGATTGAAAAACTCAGTGATTTTCATTCGCCATGTTTTGCGAAATGCTGTGATTCCTTTGACTTCTTTGTTAGGTATGACACTTGGTCATTTATTAGGTGGTGCTGTCATCGTAGAGCAGGTTTTTAGCTGGCCAGGGCTTGGTAGATTTTTAATAGAATCAATTATCAACAGGGATTATCCAGTTGTACAATGCTATGTTTTAATTATTGCTGTCATCTATGTGCTGACTAATTTATGTACAGATATATTGCATCGTCTATTGGACCCTCATCTGATGATGAAGGGTAGGAGAGCATAAGATGAAAAAAAGAATGAAGATGACGGGCTTCTTGAGTTTAACCCTCCTGATGTTGATTGGTTTACTTGGTATCTTTGCACCAATTTTAATGCCCCATGATCCGTTAGCTGTTGATATATCTCAGAAGTTTTCATCTCCTTCTTGGGACTATCCATTAGGAACAGATCATTTAGGAAGATGCGTCTGGTCTCGTCTACTTTTAGGTATTCGTTATTCATTAGGATCAGCACTTATTATTCAACTAATTGCCACTCTGTTAGCTGTACTGCTAGGGGCTTTTGTCGCATTGAAAAGAGGTCTAATCGATTTTCTATTTATTCGCGTATGTGACATTTTATTAGCTTTTCCAACGATTGTATTGGCTTTCGGGCTTTTAGGTATTTTAGGACCTAGTTTAAAAAATGTATTAATCGTCCTTATCTTTACACAATTCATTTATTATGCAAGAATCATTAGAAATTTATTGATTGGATTGAATGAAAAAGATTTTGTGCAAGCCGCTAGAATTACTGGTACGACAGGTAGCAAATTAATCATCCGCCATTATATACCCAACATTTTGACACCTGTTGCCACGATTGTTACGTTGGATGTAGGGAAAGTAATTTTAGAAATCGCTGGCTTTTCCTTCATCGGATTAGGTGTGCAAGCCCCGATTCCAGAATGGGGCATGATGGTGAATGAGGGTAAACAATACATACGTCAACATCCTGAATTTATGCTTTATCCAGGTCTTGCCATCATCTTTGTTGTGTTATTGTTTAACCAATTGGCAAGTAGTATGAAGGAAGAACAATGAATAAAGGGGAAGCTATGGAGAAAGTTTTAGAAGTAAAAGACTTAACAGTACAAATTGGAGAAAAAAATGTCTTAAATGCGATTAATCTAACAGCCTATAAAAAACGTGTCTTAGGTATTATAGGAGAAAGTGGGAGCGGAAAATCCATGCTTTGTCATGCAATCATGCAAACTTTACCGCCTGTAGCACAGGTCATACAAGGTGAAATCTTATATCAGCATGACAATTTATTGCATACTTCTGCTGCAAAGCTAAGAACTTATCGCGGGCGACATCTTTCCATGATTTTGCAAAACCCAGCGACCGCCTTCGATCAAATTCAAACGATTGAAAGCCATTTTCGAGAAACATTAAAAGCTCATTTTAAGCTGACAAAAAAAGAAATGAGACAGATTGCCCTTGAAGCATTGCATGAAGTCCAGCTACCTAATCCAGAGCAACTTTTGCACTATTATCCTTTTCAATTGAGTGGAGGCATGCTGCAGCGAGTGATGATTGCCTTATCGTTGGCGATGCAAGCCTCTCTGTATATTGCGGATGAACCAACAACAGCTCTTGATACAATCAATCAAAAACAAATATTAACATTGTTTAATCGCATACGCTCAGAAACAGAAGCGACAATTATTCTCGTCACACATGATTTGGGTGTCATTGCTGAGCTAGCTGATGATGTAGCTGTCATGTATCAAGGACAACTCATTGAACACACGAATGTCTATGATTTATTTGATGCCCCACAACATGACTATACAAAAAAGCTGTTACAGGCAAGAATGCTATTTTAGAGGTGAAAAAATGACACTGCTAGAAGTAAAAAACATCGATATGCATTACGTTCAAAGGCCCTCCTTATTCCAACGTAGACAGGAGATTTCCGTATTACAGAAAGTGACGTTCTCACTTCAAGAGGGCGAATGTCTTGGGATTGTTGGTCAAAGTGGCTCAGGAAAAAGTACATTAGGTCGTATTATTTTAGGAATGGAGCGACCTAAAAACGGCGAAGTGCTTTTTCAGGGCGTTAATTTATACGAGGCAACTAGCAAACAAAAAAAGATGGTGCGCCGTGATTTGCAGGCTGTTTTTCAAAATAGTTATCATTCGTTTAACCCAAAGCAAACAATTTATGAAATACTTGAAGAACCATTTCTAAATTTTGAGCATTATAACAAAACAGAGCGACAGCAAAAAATAAAGGAATTACTTGAATGTGTAGAATTGCCACAGACGATAGTGGACAGCTATCCTTCACAACTAAGTGGGGGACAACAGCAGCGAGTCAACATCGCAAGGGCACTTGCTTTAAAGCCTAAGCTTATTGTCTTAGATGAGGCCATTAGTAGCCTTGATATGATTTTGCAAAAGACGATTATCCAATTGCTACAAACATTACAAAAAGAGCTGCACCTTTCCTACATTTTTATTTCACATGATTTGCGAGCAACACGTTTTATGTCAGACCGTATCCTTGTCATGCAGCATGGCCAGCTAGTGGAGGAAATTGCAAAGGGCGGCACATACAAGCACCCCGCATCACAAGAATTACATAATGCTATTTTG
>NZ_PYWN01000181.1 GCF_003049505.1 Metasolibacillus meyeri | reverse complement strand
AAAGCTTTTTAGAACCCCCCGCATAGCAGGGGGTTTTCATTTCCACAATAAAAACGCCCCTTAGACATCATGTCTAAAGGACGTATAATCAACGTGTTACCACCTTTTTTCAAGAGCTGCTCACACAACTCTCCTCTACCGGTACGGCATAATGCGATACCTCTTGCATTGATTACGGATGCAACTCCGTCGTAGCCTACTTTAATTTCGGTACGCAGCTCCAAGATGTATTCATTTTAATTTCCCCTGCGCCTCTCAACAACCGGCTACTTTCTGTTGGTTCCATTAAAATTACTCGTTCTTTTCAACGCTTTTCCATATTAATCCTAATTATACGAAGGAAATGAAGTTTGTCAACAGCTATTTCAAATATGCCCAATCATTATATGTATAGCGTTCATTTTCATTGATTGGCTTATAAGCTGAACAAAACGCCAGCAACGTGCGGCTGCGCTCGCTTATTTGCTCCTCACCTTCAAAAGCAGCACAGACATCTCGTTTATTTTGAACATCCAAGCCTTTCAAACAAAAAATTTCATTATCCATATCACCATACGGATTAAAATTGCCGAACATACAGGTTTGACAAGCAGCGATTTTCATATTTTGCGGCAAGGCCTTTTGCAAATTTTTCACCGCAAACTCCGTTGAATCAACGGGCAATGATTGGTAGCCTTGCACTTCATAGCAAACACTGGTTGGCTCACCATCATCATTTTGCTCTAAAAATACTTTTGTTGGCAGCATCTGTATCACATCATTGACGCAATAATGCACTTGTACTATTTGCATAGGCTTGTCTCCTTTCTAACACCATCTCTTCAAAGAAAGTCAAACGGGTAATGTTGTCTGAAAAGTGGCGCGTTCATCACAACACACATACTTTTCAGACAAGTCCCCTTCACCACTTCGATTCAATAAACATATTTGCGCTTAGCAAGGAAGTTGAAAGTAGTTGCACACCAGAAAGCGTATCACTATGAATGGTTACCCGTTTAGCCGTTTTCTCCAATGATGCAAGCTCCCCCTCCACCATCATTGGGCGCAGAAATGAAATCGTCAATAAACCATGCTTTCCATCCACTTTTTCTATCCGAAAATAGCAAGTAGTAAAGCCCTCGTCATAATTCGTTAACCGCAAAGGCGTTCCCTGCCTCGTCAATAGCAAAACAGGAATCGTATCACTTCCGACAATTTTCAATAACAAACAATCAAAATGCTTCGTTCTTGAATGCTCAATTAGCTCTTGAAAATAGTGAATTTCCTTTAACACTTCACCTAAATGATATCGCTGTTCGTCCAACACACCCCTCTCCCCTCAAGCAAAAGCATCTGTACCTTTACCATATGTCAAATGTCCATTACTTGACAGGGAACTCCGCCTAGCAAATTGTGTGAAAATTGTGTGTGTGCCTGGCACTCATTTTAAGTAAATCACAAGCTCCTGACGATATGCACCATTCTCCTCATAATGATCGAGTGCATGAAAATCGTATTGATAGTTGCCAAATGGAAATGTAACGCTCTCTCCTTGAACAGCTGCCAGTAAGCCTGCGACATCGGTTGAGACCATTTCTAAAAGCTGTTCGCCTGTTCCTGTTAATGCAAAAATGACATTCATTGTTCCTCTCTCCTTACGAACCTATAAATAATGCGGCTTGGCTAATGGCCACGAAAAAATCGACTTGCTGGATCGGGCTGCTTGGTTCAATTTGCAGTGCAACATGAAAGCAATCCTCTTGCTCCACGTACACTGCCTGCCAGCATGCAACCGTTTCATCATCTACTAAAAAATGAGACCAGCCCTCCATTTGCTTATCAATTTTTATGATACCTCCTGGCCAATGAATCGCCAGCTCAGGCAAGCCGATTCGCCAGTTTTCATATGTGATGGTATAGCGCTCCTGCTTGGCATAAGAAAACGCCTCAAACCAAAGCTTGCCTCGACGAATTTTTTTCGTAATGCGGAATGTCGGCTCCTCTCGCAAATTCGTCACTTCATATGTTAAAAAATAGCGATAATCAAAATAGCCATCTAAAAACCGCTTTAGTCGATTGCTGTAAATGCGAGCTACATAGGCAACCTTTTCACCTTGTGCATTGATAATGCCGACTTTTTCTGTTGCTGTAATATTTCCTGGTAATTGATACGTATATTGATTCATTTTAAGCTCCTTAAAAGAGTATCGTCAATTTATTATAAATACGCTTTAAAAAATAAGTTTCATTGCTTAACATTGTGCGACTACTCGCTGCTTTATCTGGATGATTGGTAATCAATCCATCCACACCATGTTCTAGGAAGTATTGCATATCTCGCTCTGTATTGACCGTCCACACAAAAAGCTCCATCTCACTGTTTTTCACTTGCTCCATCAAGCGACCTGACGCAACATCTTGCTGCATCGCAATAAAGTCAGCTTCAAGCGGTGGGATTCTTCCAATATAAAGAGCAAAAACGAGCCCTACCTTTAAACGCGGCTCCAATTCGTTTAATTGCCAAATAACTGAGCTATCCAATGATTGCACATAATGCGTTTCCAGTGCATCATACTTTTCCAAAAGTGCAATTAAACGCGCCAAATAATCAGCCGTTTCCCGCCCATGTGGCTTTACTTCAATCAGTAATTGAATTTTTAGTTCCGCGCTTTTTTGCAGCATTTCCTCTAAAGAAGGAATTTTATCAGAAAGCTTACCCGCGCGTACTGTCACGTTGGTTAGCTCCTCTAACGTCATTTCGCTTACAACCTCTTTGCGTCCTGCCATCCTCGACAATGTCGCATCATGAAACACGACAAATTGTCCATCCTTTGTTTGCTGTATATCGATTTCCACCATCTCAGCCCCCGCCTCAGCAGATGCGACGAGCGAGCTCATCGTATTTTCCACACCTTGCTCCATAAAGCCTCGATGCGCAATAATCTTTGTCGTTGGCTCATACAGCGTTTTCTCCAAATTAATAATCTGGACAGCGCTCATTAAAAAATAAACAAAAATCGTACAAATAATCGTCCAATGCATAATCGTTTCACGAAACGACTCATTATGCAGCTTGACAGGTGGCTGGTGCGTTAAGCGGAAAGCGACAAGCACAACAAGCTGTGAAAAAACCGCCTGCAATAATGTGAATAAAAACAATAATAACCCTTGTGCAAATGTTAAGGTGAACGCTGCTGTCACAAGTGCCCATGCTGGCATCACACGCTCTATGACAAACAACGGGATAAACGTTAAAGTCAATAAAATAACTGTTAAACTGATATGCAACACTAAAATAAGTCCTAGCATAGCAACAAGCTCAAATAAGCGACGTTTCGAAAAGCGCCAGCTCATTTTGACCGCCTGGGAAATGGTCGTCCATTGATACACCGTGAAATACGGCATTGTCAAAATAAAGCGTAAACCAATTACAAACAACAGTGCCATCCCGATAATATATAGCAGACGCCCTCGTGTTGATGTCATTAATTCATCGACGATAAAGGCTGGAATGCTCAAGTTTTGCGTAATGGCAGATGGCAATATGGAAGAAATAAGCGGCAAAACTAAAACTAAATAAAGGAACAATAAGCCTGTTTCAAAGCTAATAAAGTAGACGACCTTTTGATTCAAGCGACGCCATAGCTGCTCTAATGTATAAGAAATGCCCCTTTGCTGATGGTAGGCAAGCAAAATCAACATGCCCATCTCATAATAAATAAACAAAAGAACAATTAAAATAATCAATGTCAGTACGACTAGAAAAAGCGGGTGTGCTAGTAGTTGTACAATATTTTCCTCTGTGATGCTGTCTATTTTTAATAGATGTAACGTCGCAGTGACGAGCAATGAAATCAACGGCAATGCAATGAGCAATTGAAAAAGCCGAATCGCTAAAAATACACGAATATAATCGACACGATACGTGTAAATATTACGAAAAACGAGTCGAGTTATGCGAAAAATACGCTCCATCCCCTCACCTCCGTGTTCTATTTTACGCAAAAATCGACGAAATGTATGTAGGAAAGCTCAATTTCAAGCATTGTTTGTTTCTTTCTCTTCATAATGATAAAATCAAACCCTTCACAATGAAAGTGAAAGGAGCAAGGTCATGCAAAATAACGAAAGAAAAATTATTTTAGATTTAGCTGTTACATTAGATGGCTTCATTGAAGGAAAAAACGGCGAAACTGATTGGTGTATTATGGACCCCGATATGGAATTTACAAGCTTTTTAAACGACATTGATACGATTTTATATGGTAGGAAAAGCTATGAGTTGTGGGGACACTTTACGCCAGAAACAAATGAAGAGGAGGAAAAACAATTTTGGGCACTCGTCCATAGTAAAGAGAAATATGTTTTTTCAAAACTGAAAAAACAGGATGACAGTAAGGCAATCTTTATTCGTGAAAATATTGCCGAGGAAATAGATGCATTAAAAAAGAAGCCAGGCAAAAATATTTGGCTTTATGGTGGTGCTAGCCTGATTACAACCTTTATCCACTTAGGACTTGTTGATGAATTCCGTTTATCCATTCATCCAGTTGTTTTAGGTGAAGGTAAGCCACTCTTCACAAATATAACGGATCGATTGTATTTAAAATTAGTTAGTACAAGAGCATTTTCATCTGGCGTTGTACAGTTAGTGTATCGTTGCCATTAACCTAGTTGATTTACTGATTGAAAGCGAGTATTTTTCGAATTTCCTAGATCAAAAGTAATCATTCGCTCATTAAACAGTGAAGTTCGCCCGCAAGACAAACATATTCGCCCGTTAAACAGTGAAGTTCGCCCGCAAGACATGATATACTCCCATTAAAGTAGACAAGTCAAAACCGCTCACTTTAAACTAA
>NZ_PYWN01000180.1 GCF_003049505.1 Metasolibacillus meyeri | reverse complement strand
CCATGTTCGTTGAGCGAATTCCGCTGTTCGTTGAGCGATTTTCCATGTTCGTTGGGCGAATCGTTACTTTTGAATCAAAAAAGAAGCCTGAAAAGTTCTTCCCTTCTCAAATTCCTCGCTTTTCAGACTTCTCTTTTTACTTATTTATTCGTTGTCGCATATAATGGAAGGCAAAGGGGAGATTGTATATGAAAAAATGGCTCTATACGTCGCTTGCCGTTTTATTTGTCAGCATGCTTTTTATGAATATAAAAACAGAAGCAGCACAAGATAAAACAGCCATACGAACGCTTGTAGAGGAAACATACTTATTGTCAAGTGATTACGTCACGCCAATTACATCATTACCACCAAAAGCAATCGTTATTTTACATAATGTCGAAGCTGGGTGGGCACATATTGAATATAAAGGACAGCAAGGCTATGTACCTTCCACTACGTTAAAATCTGCCCAATCGACATTAATGCTGGCATCCGCAAAAAATCCGCCAATTGTAAGAGAAACAACAGCAGCACAAGCAAAACATTTGGGTACTCTTTATATAGACAGCATCGTGCATGCATACACAACTAATGAAGAGAACTGGTATTTTGTACAGTATGGTAATTTAACGGGATATGTCATTGCAACAGCATTAAAAGCACCAACTTCTCAAAAAATGCTCGTCCAAAGACAAGATGGATTAGTTGTACGCAATATCGCCAGTAAATTTGGTGAAAACCTAACTGTTATTCCTGCGAATACAAAAGTCGATGTATATACTAATTTTCAAGGTTGGGCGTATATTGTGGCAGATCAGCATGTAGAAGGCTATGTATTAGCGCATGGTTTAAAGGCCGTTCCTGTTCCTAAGCCAGGAAAATATAGCCAAGGCATTGCCACAAAAACAAAGCGAATTGCCTTAACCTTTGATGATGGTCCTCACCCTACCGTGACAAAGCAAATATTAGCAACCTTAAAAAAATATGATGCCAAAGCAACATTTTTCGTGACTGGACACCGTGTCAATAAAAGCCCTAAGGTTTTGAAGGAAGTATATGAGGCCGGACACGAAATTGGCAATCATACGTGGAACCACCCTAAGCTTACACAAATCGAAGTTAAACAAGTAAATGCACAAATTAATGATACAAATAAAATCGTGAAGTCCATTATTGGTGAGGAGCCAACATTATTTAGACCACCGTATGGTGCATATAATAAAGAAATTTTAAGCTCATTATCTGTTCCACTTGTGATGTGGTCTGTCGATACGCTTGATTGGCAACATCGCACGCCTTCTAAAACATTGAAGGCTGTACAAAACGGCTCATATAATGGCAGCATTATTTTAATGCATGATATTCATCAAACAACAGCAGATGCTTTAGACGGCGTCTTGAGCTATTTATCGAAGCAGGGCTATGAGTTTGTGACAGTGTCAGAGCTGATTGCACAATAATCATGTTAAGTCATTGAAAAAAGACATGACAAAGGTTCTATTTTTGCCTCTTTTCTTTAATTATTTTTCACAATAAGTAAATTAAAAGCTAGCTGGGAAAATTCCTAGCTAGCTTTTTAATATCGATTTAATTCCGCAAACGTTAAATATTCTGTTGAGGCTGTTTGTAATATGTCCATATGCTCCACGATTGCTACCCCTGACGCGCAGGCAATTGCAAATATACCTGTTGCAATTAGCAACGATAGCTTACGATGAATTTTTTGCATTTCATTGTTTGAGGATTGCTTATCTTTACTGCGTACTAAAGTGAAAAAGCGCGTTCGTTGGCTTTCCTGCGCCAATACAGTATGACATGCAACACAAAGCTTTGCAACATGCCCTTCTATACATAATTGATTAATTTCCACAATATTTGCTGCGCGTTGGCAGTTTTCACAACAGTTCTTTTTCATAAGCATTTCCCTCTCCATTCTATATATTCTATTATATCTAAAAAATTAGAAAATTCAATATTTTGAATAAAAAAAGCGTGAAAGTAATTAGCTACTTTCACACTCAATTTTTATAGACTCTTTACAAGCGTCAAAAATGCTGTTAATGAGTCTACTTCATATGTAGGTATTACCTCTGCATTAGGCTCTTTGTGCTCTCGGTTCACCCAGACGTTGCGCATCCCTATACGCGATGCCCCTAAAATATCTGTCATTAAATTGTCGCCGACCATTATGGCATTTTCAGCTGTTGTGTTAGCCTGCTCTAGCACATATTCAAAAATCGCTACATCTGGCTTTCCTTTGCCGAAATAGCCTGAAATAATAATATGATCAAAATAAGATATGAGCTGTGGTGTAATTTCAAGCTTGGTATTTTGCAAGCTCGGTGCACCATTCGTTAGCAAAACGAGCTGATATTTCCCCTTTAGTTCATCTAATACCGCAAATGTATCCTCATATAAAAATGGATTTTTTTTACGCTCTGCTACAAATCGCTCTCCAAGCTCAAAGCCAAACGCTGCATCCTCAATCCCAAGCTTCGCTAATGCCTGTGTCCATGCAGCTGTACGATATGCCGGTACAAGTGATTTCATTTTTTGAAACATCTCAGTTGAATCATCAAATGTTCCCCAAAGCCCTTCAAATGGATTAATGCCAATTAGCATCGCATAATCGTATGTTTCATATGCTTCATAAAGCGCTCTTGCACTTTCACGCACAGCCTGCTCCAATTGCTTTGCATCCACTGCATAACGCTCACTTGCATATGCACAAGTATTATCAAATGCTGTTTGTACCGACTTTTTATCCCATAATAATGTATCATCTAAATCAAAAATGATGGTTTCAATTGTCATATGGTAGCCCCTATCTATGTATTCTTCTATTATCCTACCATAATAGCTAACTTTTCAGAACATTCTTTTAACATAAATTTTATAACAAAATATCTAATTTAGAAGCATTCAATTCTAAAAAATAAATCAGATTTTAAATACTATTATTTTAATACTTTCATCGAAGTAAAGTTCATAAAAAAAACACAACTTAATTATTGCAATTTTTTACAGGTAAAATATACAATAATACATAGGAGATCCCAGAATATAAAAAATAAAGGTGAGGAAATAATGAATAAATTAATTAAAAGATTATCAATACTACTAATATTTACTTTAATTATCCAAACTTTACTTCCAATTTCTAGTTTAGCCAGTCAAAATACACTAGATACACAACTTGAAAATTGGAATATAACAAGAAGTGATTTTGAGAATGGTGTAGAATTTATTTCTTATAATCAAGAAGTATTTTTAGAGTTTGCAGATGAGAAAACTCTAAAATCATATAATATTTCAGATGAAAATACTGCATTACTTTACTATTATTTAAATGAAGGTTTCAGTACAGAAAGTGAAGTCAATACGACTTTTACCGCTAATAATAACGAAATAATAGCTCAACCTGCAATTATTCATGTATTGGTTAGAGCATTAGTAGACACTGCTGTTAAGAAAAAAATGGGAAAAGAAATTAGCAAAAGAATTGGAACTGAAGTTGAAAAGAAGGTCATACCACAAATGCAAGACGCAGCTGAACAAGCTACAAAAAAATACACATTTAAAGACTCTAAGGGACCTGAAAGTAGCGGTGCTGCAAATGGAATTAATCAAGGGGAGCATATTCTTTCATTGCAAGACAATGCTGGTGATTTTATACGTTTCCATGTTAACCTAGAAGAAAATGGAACTAAATCTATTTGGCATTGGCATTTACGTGATAATTGGAATTGGCATCATGGCCAAATAGAACTAAATCATAGTACTTTACCAAAATGGGGAGCACCATTAAAAAAATGATTAGTGAACGAATTATCTTATCTACATATGGTTGCAATTTAGACCATAAAAGTATTCATAACTTAATTCACACACATTTGGCACCTTTTCAAATCTTGTCTGATGAGATTCCTGTATGTATACCAAACGAAAAATTACTTGTATCATACGATGTCTATGATGCTAATTTAGAAAAGGATCATATAAGTTCAAATTTCTCTTTTCAAAATTTTTTGTTGAAAAAAGAGCGCTTAATTGCATTCGAACAAGCACTTAATGACCTAAATATTGGTATGCCTATCCGATGCTTTGATGCGAGAGGACACATCTGGGTAACACTTAATGATTTAGAATATGATGTACGTACCCTCATTTCATCTGACAATAATACAAAATTTGCTTTTATAAATCGAACAGAAGAAGGAAATGACCTTATCCGCAATAAACTGCACCTTTTACCTAATAAATTACGCTATTTAATTATTCATCAACATGTTCTAAAGAGCTATGAGGAGCAACAAGAACAAGTAAAAGAATGGATTTTAACAATTCATCAATACTTGAACGAAGTGAAAGGTCTATAGCAATAAAAATACCTCTATCCATTTTATTTATGGGTAGAGGCTACTCATATATAATTATTTAAATACAAAGAGAGGTGCAAAATGGGCGAAATACTTTTAGAAAGAAAGTTATTATTAACATATGGTTGCCAGTTAGACCATTCAGCTATCTATGCTTTATTTATGGCACATCTTGCACCTTTTGAAATTATGTCATATGAAATCCCTGCATCTGCACCGACTGAATCTCAAAATTTATTAGTAGAATATGATGTATACGATGTATATTGGGAGGGAAATTGTAACCAAAAAATAGATTGGTCTTTTCGCTACTTTTTAATCAACGAAGAACGACTATTTGCTTTTGAACAAGCACTTGCTAAATTACCAACAGGCAATCATCTACAATGTCATCCTTCAAAAGGGCATATTTGGGTGACAATCGATGATGTGGAATATGCTACTCGTACACTAATTACAGAGGAAAAAAAATATATTCTTATGGATAATACCGAAGAAGGAAATATGCTTCTACGACCTCATATGCACCGTTTACCACCTGTGCTACGCTATTTAACTATTGATAATGAGTTTACTTATAGTTGTGCGTTAACTTATGAAGAGCAACAGCATAAAGTAAAAGAATGGATTGGTACAATTAACCGCTATTTAAATAATAATATCTCAAAGGTAGATTAGTATTCTACCTTTGAGACAACAAAACGATATTCAAAAAGCATAAATGAAATTTATTATTTCTTCCTATTACGCAATGCCTGCATCATTTGCTTCATCTTATTTTGCTGTGCAGTTATTTCTCCCTCTAATCGCTCGATGTGATAGATGCCATCTTCATAGCTAATTGCTACAATATCCCCTTCAGACAGCTGCTCGCTGTATTCACTGCGATGGATAAGAATTTGCTCAGTTTCCTCTGGTCGCTTCAAGAAAATCGCATAATCTCCTTCAAAGCGATCTAATGTATAGTTATTCAAGCTCACTAACAACCTCTCCCTTTGCATTGATAAGCTGTGCTGCATCACCACTATTTGACCATATTTGTTTCGCAGTCCACTTTAATATACCTTTGCCATCCTTCGCATCTGGGCCGCTCGTAATAGATAATTTACTGTTTGGTTGAAGTGTAATATTAGGAAAGTTAAATACTTGCTTTCCTTCTACTGATACAAGCTGCCAACCTTGTAAGGATACAGGCTCGCTTCCCTTATTTTGAATAACAACAACCTCATCAATTAAATCTTTACTAACCAACTCAACTTGTGTTTTTTTAGCTGTTGGTTTTGTGCTAATCGAGCTCGTCGCGCCCATACCAGTCCATCGTGCAGCCGTTGTCTCATAGCTTACCCCATCTGTTGTAAAAACAATCGTGCCTGCTTCTGCAGTACCGTAAATTTTGCTTTTAACTGTTAGCGCATTTTCAATAACCTCTGCGTGTGGGTGACCATATTTATTATCCTGTCCATAGCTTAAAACAATCGCCTCAGGCTTTACTGCTTGAATGAAGGCTAAAGAGCTACTCGTATTGGAGCCATGATGTCCAGCTTTTAACACGGTCGCTTGAATATTTTCCTGTAATAATTGCTTTTCAATGCTAACGCCCGCATCGCCAGTTAATAAAAATGAAACCTCACCATATGTAATTTTTAAAACAATAGATGCATCATTATTATCTGAAGCATTTTCGTCCGCGTAAATAACTTCTGTTGTCAATTCCTTGTCAAAATCAATCCTATCGCCTTTTTCAGGTACATTGTATGCAATATTTTTATCCATCACTAATGTTAACATTTCCTCAAATGTTTGCGATGTATGCACCTTGCCAGAATCAATAAAATGTCCGATTGAAATAGAGTTTAACACCGCTATTAAGCCTCCGATATGATCTGCATCAGGATGTGTCGCTACAACGTAGTCCAATTTCTTTACTCCTTGCTCTCGCAAATAGTCGACAACTTTTTTACCCGCTCCCTTTACACCGCCATCAATCAACATCGTTTTACCATTTGGTGATTGAATAAAGATTGAATCGCCTTGTCCTACATCAATAAAATGGACACTCATTTCATTACCTGAAACAGACTGCTGCTCTGTTTGCTGAAATTCAATTGTACAGCCTACTAATAATAGAGCAACAGCAAATAAACTAAAAACTATTTTCTTCATTCATAACCTCTTCTTTTCTACTGCTTCGCATAAGCAATTTTAAAATCATTGCGCCCGTTACGCTTTACTGCATACAATTCTTTGTCTGCTGTTTGTAACAGCTCCGTAAAATCTTCAATCTTTGTTGCCTCTACTATATAAGCACCTACGCTTATACTAATTTGTAAATGACCTTCTTTCGTTAAAGCAGATTCTGTTTTAAAAAATGAGTAAAGCTTCTTTATCATTCTTTCAAATTGCTGTATATCTTTCATACGAACACAAGCAATAAATTCATCACCACCGTACCGTGCAAAAATAGCATCGTATTGCGTAAAGAGTTGCGCTGCATTTGTAGCAACGAATTTTATAATATCATCACCTATCAAATGGCCATATACGTCATTAACTTGCTTAAAATAGTCGATATCAAAAATAACGCAACCAACAAAATGATTGTTATATTTCGCATCTAAAAGGTATTTGGGTGCCTGATACTCTATATAACCACGGTTGTAAATTTGGGTCAATGGATCAATAAAAGACGCCATTTTATATTTGCGTTTCTTTTCATCTAACTGAAATTTTAATAACGCACGATTGTATGCTTCTTGCTCATGCTTTTCTAATAGCGCTATATATTCCTCCTGAGCGCTAACAAGCTTCTCAACTTTGTTACTTTTCTTATAATAATCAATAAGAGCTCGTTGCATCACCTTTACCATATAAAGGTCGCCTTGCTTAATAAAGATTTGTTTTGCTTTTTCAGCAGCTTCAATCGCCTGTTCCATACATCCTTTTGTAAATTCCAGTGCCATTTTCGCATTATATAGCAATGCCCTATTACGATCATCGCGATTTTTACCATATGCATGTACTATTTCTCGCATCTTTATATACAATTCGCTTGCGGCTTCTACATCTCCAACATAGGCAAAAGCAATGACTGCATTCACTTTTATCGGCAGCAAATCGATTTTTTCACAATCAAAATGAGGCAATGTTTCAAGTGCTTTTACTGCATACGCCTTTGCTTGTTCATAATTTTTTAAATCGTAATAAAGATTTGATAAATTGGAGTATGTGTAACATAACTGCCTGTATTTCTTTTGTTCTTGAGCAAGTGCCTCCGCTTTAAGCATAACTTCCTTCGCCATCTCTGTATGACTTAAAACCGTATATAGAATACCTGCTAAACCATAATACATGCTGTAGTGTTCATCTGATGGATGATTGCTGCATATTTGTTCCACTTGAAAGAGCGAAGCAAAAGCCTCTTCATAGCAACCCGTATACACATGAGCAACGATTCGATTTTTTAATATGTCCAATACGTCATCAACTTCATTTAATTTGAATAATTTATTCGCGATTTCATCACTTAATATAATGATGTCCTCGTAGCGCTCTTCAGCACGTAGATTTCTAATTGTTCCTGCCAGTTCTTTTAGTGTACCTTTATTCATAAGCGCATCTCCTTGACTCTCCACCGAAAGCGGAGGAACTATTCAATCCAAATATTTATCATGGTTCTGAGGCTGACTTTTTACCAGCTCCCCATTTAGTTTTCTTTCACAACATAAAAATATCCGATTCCTTTGAAATATCTAACGAACTCTAAAATGAACTAGTTAAAATTTATCATAGGAAACGTTTTCATATTTAAACAAAACAGGAAATAACATAAAATGAATATGCTATTCCCTGCTATTTTAACTAATTTTCACATATAAATCATTCAAAATTTCAATTTTCTTCTTAATTGCTTCTTCAAAAGTCATGATATAGGCAGCCGGATCTTTAGGATTATGAAATTGGGTTATTTTACCTGTTTTAGGGTGAACGAATTTTGATGAAGCGCCACAGCCAATCCCTAAAATTGTTTGTACTTCTTCCATAATCACGATATTGTAAATAGATTCTTCACCTGGCTTACAATAACCGACGTTTTCTAAATTTCCTAAGATATTTTTTTGTCTGTATAAATAATATGGAACATAGCCATTTTCTTTTGTCCAATCTGTCGCCATTTGCATCATTTCACTTACTGTGTCTCGATCTGCTACACGATATTTATCTTTATTACGCGTCATTTCGGATGCTCGCTTAAAGCTTAATGTATGCACAGTTAGCGATTCAGGCATCATTTTTGCCGATTCATTTAATGAATGGTCAAATTCAGCAATGCCTTCATTTGGTAAGCCAATAATTAAGTCCATATTAATATTATTCATGCCATGCTCACGCGATAACCAAAACTTATCAATCGTTTCCTGCACCGTGTGATGTCGCCCAATGGCCTTTAAAGTTTCCTGTGTATACGATTGAGGATTTACAGAAATGCGGTCAATTCCCCATTTTTTTAGCACTTCTAATTTTTCAGGCGTAATCGTATCAGGTCGTCCTGCTTCCACTGTAATTTCACGAATAGTATGCGGATTTGGAAACGATTCAAACATCGTTTTATAAAGTGCATCCATCTCGTCTGCTTCAATAGAAGTCGGCGTCCCTCCACCCCAATAAATCGATGTAATGCGCATATTATGCTCTGTTAACCATTTCCCCATTTCGCGCAATTCAATATGCAGTCCATCAATAAATTTTTCTACGCGCCCCTGCTTGCGGTTACTTTGAATAGCGTATGCGGGGAATGTACAATAAGCGCACATCGTCGGACAAAAGGGCACACCAATATAAATTGAAATTTCTTGCCCGAGTTCGTCTAAATCTGGAATAATCTTCAGCTGTCTCGCCACAATTTCTTTCATTAAAGAAATTTTCGTATCTGATAAGCGATAATCCTTTTTTAGAATGGCGAAAATTTCTTCCTCGCTCATCCCAGCTTTGCGATATTTATGATAAAGCTTCGTAGGACGAACGCCCGTTAAAATGCCCCATTGCTGCGTCATACCCGTATATTGCTCAAGTACATCGAGCATAACATGTGATAACGCGCGCTTCATACGAATACTTTGCTCTTTTTCTGTTCCCTCTGTCGCATAGCGAATCGCATAATTGCTTACATATTTTTCACCATCAACAGTTAATTGTGCTGCGGTATGAATTGTAAAATCTGCCTCTATATGATGTTGAAAGGCTATTGCCATATCAGCGCCTGCCTGTGTAAATTGAATAACTGAATCTTCATAAAAAAGATTGGCAATATGATTTAATACTCGCTTCCAATCCTCTTTAAATTGTTCATTTATCTGTATTGTTTTCATCGTTTTTTCTCTACCTCATTGTCAGTTGATATAATGCTATCTATTTGCTCATACGGCATAAACATACTATTTATCATTGTACCAAAAAACAAGCATTTTTTTCGTAAAAATGCTTGTTGTTTTTTATGTAATTCCTTTAACGCCTTAAGATAGGAAGGTTATGTGATTTATTAGATTAGGTCAAACATATATACTTTTCATCAACAGCATATGACACTGACAAAAGAGCAAAAGCTTGTGAGCCAGGAATTTTATGAGCGCTTTTCCTATACTTATGAGCGAATTTTGATGTGTTATGATCACTTTTGTCATGCTTATGAGCGCTTTTCTGCTTACTCAAAATAAAAACCACCAGTAGAACTGGTGGTTTTCTCTGCGCGTGAAACGCTGG
>NZ_PYWN01000017.1 GCF_003049505.1 Metasolibacillus meyeri | reverse complement strand
GCTTGTGTGACCAACATCATGTTGGCCTCAATCGGGTTTTTACAGGCTGTTGATACGGGATAAATCTCCCTAGCCTTCATAATGTACTCTAAAATAATCCAAATACTTCTTAAACTTATCCTGTGAAGCAAAGCAAGTATCTAGTAAATACCCTTTTTCCTGTTCCCATTTAGATAGCCCGCGATAATAATATATCTTTAGTTCATCGTCAATAATAAATGGTACAATATTATTTTTGAGTAACTCTTTAAACATAATTAATCGACCCACACGTCCATTGCCATCTTGAAACGGATGAATCGATTCAAATTGATAATGAAATTCTATAATTTCTTCAAATGACTTCACCTTATTTTCATTGTATTCCGTTAGCAGTTGCTTCATTTTAATTGGAACTTCCTCTGGTAATGTTGTTTCTTTTCCACCAACTTCATTTGGTAGCTTTTTGTAATCACCAACGGCAAACCATTCTTTTCTTGAATCACTTGTTCCATTTTTCAAAGTTTGATGCAGTAGCTTAATTAACGATTCACTCAGAGGTTGTTTCGCATATTCGATGATTATATTAATCGTATTGAAGTGATTGGCTGTTTCCACAATATCATCTACATTCAAAGGTTCAGTATCCATTCCGATTGTGTTCGTTTCGAAAATATAACGAGTTTGCTCATGAGTAAGCTTACTGCCCTCGATACGATTGGAGTTGTATGTTAACTCAATTTGAATTTTATGATAGATTCCACCCTTGATCTTAGATTTCTTTTCTTCCTTTAAAATATCAAGTAAAGTTCGCTTCTGAATTTTCTTATTTAAACGCTCAGGTTTTTTTGCCGATATGGGAATCCACCAAGTTTTTCCGTCAAGTTTTGCCCCTTCAATACGCCCATTTGTTGCATAATTACGAACAGAACGCTCAGATATCCTCCATTCTTTTGCCGTTTCAGCAACTGTCATATACTCCATATCACACACCTCCGATATAGATATATTATACCTTATTATCGGCAATATTATAACAAATAAAACAAACATATCAAATATTATTGCCGATGATTAATTTCATTTATTTGACAAAAAACAAACAACATGTAAAATTGATTTACCAACAGAATCTCTACATTTCACCATAAGATAATCCCTTCATTAAAATAAATCTTACGAAAAAGGTTGTGACAACATGCAAGCCATTAAAGACTACAATACATTCCAAAAAATCGAAGCAATCAACAAAGGTTGGTCAACCGATAAAAAATACTATATTGAAACAATAAACAATGAAAAAAGACTTCTCCGTATCGCAAATATATCCGAGTATAATAATAAAAAAGCTGAGTTCGACACGATGAAACAGGTTGCCGCATTAGATGTATCCATGTCACAGCCACTGGATTTTGGCATTTGTCATGACGGACAAAGTGTCTATTCCCTCTTTACTTGGTGCAATGGGAATGATGCGGAAGACGTTTTGCCACAATTAACAGAGATTCAACAATATGAACTTGGCATCAAATCTGGGGAAATGCTAAAGCTTATTCATTCTATTCCTGCCCCACTAGAACAGGAAGATTGGGCTACCCGCTTCAATCGCAAAACAAACCATAAAATCAAAACATATAAGGACTGCCCAATTCAATTTGATGGCGATGAACAAATCATTCATTATATCGAAAATAATCGCCACCTATTGTTGAACAGACCCCAGTCTCTTCATCATGGGGATTATCATGTTGGGAACATGATTATTTCCCCGAATAATACGCTGTCAATCATTGATTTCAATCGTTTTGATTTTGGTGATCCTTGGGAGGAGTTCAATCGAATTGTGTGGAGTGCGGCAGCTAGCCCACATTTTGCAACTGGACAGCTTAATGGCTATTTTGATGGCAAGCCCCCTATCGAGTTTTTTAAACTATTAGCATTTTATATTTCAAGTAATACGCTTTCTTCAATGTATTGGGCAATTCCATTTGGTGAAAAGGAAATTGTGACAATGAAAAATCAAGCAAAAGATATACTGTCATGGTTCGATAATATGAATAACCCTGTACCAACATGGTATTTAGAAAAGAGCAGATCTGAAAAATGATATGCTCTTTTCTAAACCCCAAGACTTTTCGCAAATATTTAATATATACTCTGAAAAGTTAATATCTTTTCCACACCCCTCATAGTAAACTTAGTGCTAGCAATTATTTATGTATCATATTGCCTTCTTTAAAATGTTGAAAATACTAGATTCAACATCTTTGTATTTTCTTTTAACATGAATAAGTAAAACTAGGTTTTTCATTATTCAAAGGTATTTTCTACTGTTGGGACAACTTCTATCTTGCCCTATCGTAGTTCATTAATATCCTTCCTTTTTTGGTAACCTCTCCTTAAACATGAGCGTCATAGAAGGTAGATTCTTACTTAAATAGAAGGAGTGGATATACTTGAATTTTGATAAACTAGTGAAACAGGCAATTGAAATCGTTGGTTTCCCTTTCACATTAACAAATATGTATTTGAATAAACGTAGATATATAAAAGAAATTGGTCAAAGGATTAACATTGGAGATCGCTTCATTCACACAATTGTTGCTGATGAAAAAAACAGCGAGTATACCGTCATATTGGATGCTGGACTAAGTTGTTGCTCTTTAGATTGGCACTATATTCAGCCACAACTAGCTAAATTTTCAAGTGTGCTTTCATTTGATCGAGCTGGCTATGGATGGAGTTCAACAACCCCTACAGCCTATACAAGCGAAGATGTTGTAAGTGATTTAACGTATATCCTTGAGAATTTGCAGCTAAAGCCTCCATACATTTTAGTCGGTCATTCCTTTGGTGGCTTGAATATGAGGCTATTCGCCAGTAAATACCCTGCAAAAGTAGCGGCGTTAATTTTGATTGATGCTGTACATGAAAAGAGATATTTGAGCAATGAATGGGATACGATTCGAAAAAATTCACATAAAAAAAATCTTAATCTGTTTCGATTTGGTTATCTAACTTCTGGAATCGGTCTTCCGAAACTGCTAAAGCAACCAGTGGGAAGAAAATATTTACCAGAGCCTTATCAGAAATATGTTCAATATATAGGCTATCACCCGAAATCTTATGAAACGGCATATAAGGAATTTTTATATAGTGAAAAATCGGCTTTACAGGTTAAAAATGCCCAAGCATTAAAAGCAGATATGCCAGTGGTTGTTTTATCATCTAACAATACCGATCTCACTTGGGTGGAGCATCAAAACTTGCTCAGTCAATTAACTAAAAATACAACACAAATCAAAACAAATTGCCAACACTCGATTCATTTAGAAAATCCCGATTTAGTTATTAAGGTAATTCAAAATACGATGAAAATGCCAATTGGGCAAGCATAGAATATATGTTGAAAAAGAGCTAGCTGATTTCAAAACAAGTAAGCCTCTTTCCAAGAATTTAAAAGCTGAAGGACGCTCTTCAGCTTTTAATCAAACTATAAATAATAATCGCCAGTGAGCTACATACAAAAATGGTAATCCCCATCGGAATGGCTGTAAAATCTCCGCCAATACCAACTAATGGTGAAACGAGCGCACCGCCGCCAAATGGTAAAATACCTAAAAAGGCAGATGCACTTCCTGCCGCTCTTCCTTGTCTTTCCATCGCCAATGAAAACGCGGTTGTCCCTACAATACCAACACTCGAAACGACGAAAAATAAAGCAAACAATACTAACCAAAGGGGGCCTTGTAACAAAACTGCTAACAAGAATAATAATGCTCCACTAAATGACATCATCGTACCATAGAGTAGCAATTTCTTTTCTTCCATGCTACTTGCTAGTTTCCCCGTTACTTGTGCTGCAATAATAATGCCAACGCCATTTGCAGCAAAGATAAATGAAAATTGCTGTGGTGTTGCACCGTAAATGTTTTGCAAGACAAATGGAGAGCCTGCGATATAGGCAAACATACTCATCGAAACAAATGCCTGTGACAGCGCAATTCCCATGAAAACGCGGTCTTTCAAAAGCAGGTGGAATGTTTTCACCGTAGCAAGCATACCGCCCTCTGCCCTGCTCTCTTTAGGTAATGTTTCTGTCAATGTCAAAGCAACTGCTAAAAACATCACAACACCGATTAAGCTTAAAATCACAAACACGGCGGGCCATGTCACAAAGCGCAGTACAGCACCACCGAAAATAGGCGCTAATATAGGTGCTGCCCCGTTCACTAATGACAGCAGTGCTACAAATTTTGTCAGCTCTTTACCTGAATACATATCCCTTGCAGATGCCCTTGCAATAACAATTCCCGCAGCCCCAGCAAAGCCTTGCACAAAGCGAAGCGCAATAAACATCCAAATGGATGTGCTAAATGCACATAATAAAGACGCTACTGCATAAACAAGTAGTGTAAATAACAACGGGCGACGTCGACCATGAATATCGCTTAATGGACCGAAAATTAGCTGTCCAAATGCGAGCCCTAATAAGCAAGATGTAATACTCATTTGCACAAGCGATGCTGTCGTTTCTAAATCTTTTGCGACAAGCGGCAATGCGGGCAAATACATATCCATCGATAACGGACCAAATGCTGTAAGCGACCCTAAAATTAAAACAAACCATAATTTCTTACTATGTATTTTTTCTGACTTTGTATGCAATTGATTCAATCCTTTCCCATTCAGAGAGCATTTGAATTATACTAGTAACACCAAACTCTCTTGACTACAATAACATAATTTTTACAGTAAAGGAGCCTATCTAATGGGAAATATCGATATTTTTGAAATGATGGCGGATAGCTATGATACAAATGAAAGAATAACCATTGCTCAAGTCGCAGCAAATGCTATTCGTGAGCGTTTAGTTGATGCAACGAATAAAACGGCTATTGATTTTGGCTGTGGTACAGGACTTGTCGGGATGCACTTACTCGATGATTTTCAATCTGTGCTTTTTTTAGATGCGTCACAAAATATGGTGGACGAAATACAGCAAAAAATTGAAACATTTAATATTACAAATGCCTCTACACAATGTGTAAATATCGAAAAGGAAAGCACAAACAATTTACGTGCTGATTATATTTTTATGGCACAAGTATTGCTGCATATTGACAATACGGAATTCGCCCTATCCAAACTATATGAACTATTAAATGAAGGCGGACATTTACTTATCGTCGATTTTGATAAAAACGAAAAGGTCATATCCGATATGGTACACAACGGCTTCGAGCAAAAAGAGCTAGCTGCGCTTTTAGCGAAAATCGGCTATCAACAGATTCAATCGAAAACCTTTTATCATGGTGAAAAAATATTTATGGCACAGGATGCTTCTATGTTTATATTAGATGGCAAAAAATAAGCGATTACGTTAAAACGTCAACATTCTTCAGCAGAAAAGGTTGGCGTTTTATCATTTTAGAAATATTAACGCTTTTTTCGTATTTTACAATTTTACTTATCTCACTGCTTATCCATGCATCTTACTCCATATAATCTACTCCTCATATTGAAAATTCGACCTCTTGTTTAAAAATTGTGCATGACCAAATTTTTCTATGCTACAGTATTACTAGCGAATTCGATAGAACGTGCTAAGGAGGCCTCCGCTTGAAAATTCACTTAACCATTAATAGTGCCTTAGAAGAAACAGAGATTCATATACATGCAAAAGTGTATAACGAGCAAATCGAGCAATTGATGAAGCAATTACAAGCTTCGCAGACCATGCAAATGAACGTATTAGATGGTTATTTGCAGCAAGAAATTTATCTGCTCAAAATTAATGATATTTTTTCTATTTACGCAGAAGGTACCAAAATTTATTTACAAACAGATGAGCAAGAATATGAGTCCAAAAGAAAGCTGTACGAACTTGAAGCACAATTAGCAAAGGATTTTGTCAGAGTAAATAAATCAACGCTTGTCAATATTCACAAAATTTCTTCCATTCAAATGGGTAAAATCGGCACTACACAATTGTTGTTAGAAAACGATACGAATATTCCTGTCAGTCGAAAATATTTAAAAGATTTAAAGCGCCACCTTGGAATTGGAAAGGATTGATACGATGAAAATTTTGCGCATGATTATTATTGGTATACTCATTGCACTCAGTAGCTCTTATATTTTAGTAACAATTAGCATACTTCCTAAAGCAAATGTCCTTATATCAGGTGAGGAGCTGCTTAACCAAATATTAATTGCTACTATTCTAGGTACTGCCATTGGCCTTTTATCTCTTCTATTTGAATTGGAGCGTCTATCATTTCTATTACAACTCGCCCTTCATTTAATGGGTGTAACCTCCTTTGTATTAATTGCTGGTTACTTCGGTCAATGGTTCAAACATTTTGGTGTCGGTAATGTACTCATATCTGAGGCAATTATTTATGTCATTGTTTGGAGCATGATGTATTTACTACAGAAAAGGGATGTTGAGCAAATTAATACAGCCATTCAAAAAAGGAAGGAGCAGTAAACGTGAAGTCGATTATTCAAGTAGAAAATTTACGTAAAAGCTATGGACAGCATGAGGCAATTAAAGGTATTTCATTTTCTGTAGAACAAGGTACTCTTTTCGCTTTTCTCGGTGCGAATGGAGCGGGCAAGTCAACAACAATAGAAATTTTATGTACTTTATTAAAAAAATCTAGCGGCACTATAAATATGAATAGCTACATGCTTGATAGCAGTCATGACAATGCTGAAATTCGTAAATCAATCGGTGTTGTCTTTCAACAAAGCTTACTGGATGAACATTTGACCGTATATGAAAACATTATCCATCGCGGTAAGATGTATAATTTATCAAAGCAGGAGCTAATAGATAACTATCAATTTGTATCCTCCTATTTAAATTTAAACGATATTGAAAAACAAAAGTATGGCACATTATCTGGTGGGCAAAAAAGGCGGGCAGATATTGCAAAAGCACTTATTCACCGCCCTACCCTATTATTTTTAGATGAGCCAACTACAGGGCTTGATCCACAAACGCGTCAATTTGTCTGGCAAACCATTAAACAGTTACAAGAAGAAACAAATATGACTGTATTTTTGACGACTCATTATATGGAAGAGGC
This sequence comes from Metasolibacillus meyeri, assembly GCF_003049505.1. GTDB lineage: Bacteria > Bacillota > Bacilli > Bacillales_A > Planococcaceae > Metasolibacillus > Metasolibacillus meyeri. Next base: position 37,423 of record NZ_PYWN01000017.1, on the reverse strand, counting down.
TGCAATGGCCGATAAAGTTATTGTACTAAAGCAAGGTGAAATTGTTGCTGAAGGTACACCTGATGCGTTGAAAACACAATATGCCTATGATCAACTAGCACTCGTTTTTTATGATTTTACCGAGGGGGCAAATTGGCTTCAAGAAAATAATATTAACTATACAGAAAAGCAAAATATCTTTACAATTCGCGTACAGTCCACATTACATGCATTAGCCTTATTAAAGCAGATTGAACCACTCATTGCTTCCTTTGAAGTAATAAAGGGGACAATGGATGATGTATTTATTCATATTATGGAGCAGGAGGTGTAATCATATGGAAGCATTATTCAGCTTAATAGGGCGCAATAATAAAGTGTTTAGACGTGATAAAACAGCTGTGTTCTTTTCCTTACTATCCGTCATTATCGTTATTGGGCTTTATGCATTATTTTTGCAGAAGATGCAAATTGACTCACTTAAACAAACAACAGAGGCTACGCCCGAACTAATTACAATGGTGAACGAATGGTTCGTAGCAGGGCTATTATCAATGATTGCCGTTTCTACAACACTTGCGGCATTTGGCATCGCTATAAAAGATATGGAATCCAAAGCAACGGCTGATTTTTTAACAGCGCCCATTTCACGTGCCACAATTCAAATGAGTTATGTACTGAATGCCGTTATCATAGGCTTTATCTTCACCTTCATTGCTTTTATCATCTGTGAAATATTTATTGTTATAACAGGTGGTACTTTATTAAGCTTTTCCTCTTCGCTAAAAGTTATTGGGTTATTAACTTTATCCGTATTGTTAGCGAGCATTATGAATGTTTTCTTTATACTATTAGCTAACACACAAAATTCCTTTGCCACATTAAGCACTATCGTCGGTACATTGCTTGGCTTTTTATGCGGTGTTTATGTGCCTGTCGGTGTACTTCCGAGCTTCGCACAAAATATCGTCATGTACTTCCCTGTTAGCCATACAACGCTACTGCTGCGCAATGCGTTTATGGAAAACTCGCTCTCCCAAGTATTTGCAGATGCACCTACTGAAGCTATTGAACAATATAAATTAATTTATGGCATCACATATAAGCTACATGGAAATATGCTAAGCCATGCTACAAGCTATATTTTTATTTTATGCACGATTGTCATACTAGCTGTATTGGCGATTTCAATTTTCAAACGAAAACATCGATAAAATAAATTTGCATATTCAATATTACGAAATATGGTATAATTACCGTAATAAGGAGGAATGAATATGAATACTTACTACGGTAGCCTATGTTCTTTATTTTACGATCTTAGTAAACCCACTGCTCCAACAGATGAATTGAATTTTTATATGTCTTATGTCAATAAGGATATGTCCATTTTAGAACCGATGTGTGGTTCTGGACGATTTATGTTAGAGTTCATTCAAAATGGATATGATATCGATGGCTTTGATATATCCGAAGAAATGATTACGAGATTTCAAGAAAAATTAGAAGGTAACCATTATAATGGTATTTTACAAAGATGCGAATTTTCAACATTCCATCCAAACAAATTGTATGATTTCATTTTTATTGCAGCAGGCTCTTTTTCGTTAATTACTGATCATGAACAAATATTATTATATTTAACATACTTGAAAAATTGGCTACAGCCAAACGGAAAAATCGCACTTACCGTTTTCACTAATATTGAATATCGGAACGGACAGCCAACTGAGGCTGTAGATACACCAAGAACTGTCCAACAGCAAAGCATTGAAATCCAATTAACTGGCTCAACATCCTATAATCCTATAAACGGTGTTACCCATTCTAAAATGACGTATGATTTATTTGAAAATGGGATTAAAACGAAAAGTGAAAATGAAGATTTCTATGTGAAATACTATCAACCTAATGAATTTGAAGCATTCGCAGCTAAAGCTGGATTACAAATTGAAAGCTCCTTCATTGATTATAATAAAACACCTTTTGCAGAGCAAGATAGCGATGCTGTTGTCTATGTATTAACAAGGAGCTGAATGATTTGCTTAAGCTTTATATTACTAGACATGGTGAAACAATATGGAATACGCAAGGAAGGTTACAAGGCTGGCAAGATTCTGATTTAACGGAAAATGGAATCAAAAATGCTCTTGCTTTAGGCAAACGATTAAAAGACATAGAGTTTAATGCTATTTACACTAGCCCGAGTAACCGCGCATTACAAACCGCTTCTCTTATTAAAGGTAATCGCAAGCAAATTATTATTGAAGAGTCAAACTTAAGAGAAATCTTTTTAGGTGAATGGGAAGGTCAAACACATGAGGAAGTAGAACAACAGCATCCAGAAGAATATCATGCGTTTTGGCATACGCCTCATTTATATGCACCAGTATCTGGAGAGAGCTTTGAGCAGCTCCAAACAAGGGTGACAAATTTTTTAAATCAGCTACTTTTACAGCATAATGATGGAAATATATTAATCGTTACACATACTGTCTTTATTAAAGCTTTCTTAATGCATTGCAAAAAGCTTTCTATTGAACAACTGTGGTCCCCTCCTTTTATACATGATACAAGTTTATCCATTATTGAAATTGATAATGACCATATAAATATCGCAATGGAGGGTGATATCATCCATCGAAGTGAGGAATTTCTTCATGATTAGACATGCTGTTGGTGCCATCATATTTCATAAAAATGAAATATTGCTAGTTCATAAAGTTAAAATCAGTACAATCAAAGATACACAAATACAAGGCGAATGGGATTTTCCAAAGGGTGGCGTTGAGCAAAGCGATAAAAATTTGGAAGCCGCTCTGTTAAGAGAGCTTGCGGAGGAAACAGGCTCTCTTCACTATAAAGTGCTAGAGCAATTAGATGAAAAAATTGCTTTTCCGTTTTCACAAGATTTTACTCAAAAAACAGGCTATACCAAACAAGAAACAACAATGTTTCTTGTTGAATATACAGGAAACCGCAACGATTTAAGCCCACAAGACAATGAAATTAGCGACATTGAGTTTGTAAGCCTTGATGAAACACTGGAAAGATTAACACATCAAGATACAAAGACCTTTTTCGAAAAAGTGACAGGGAAAATTAAATTGCGCATGTTTCACACGTAAAACAAGCAACTTTGCTTAACTAAACATAAAAACACAGGCTGTTTGAAAAGGTATCCCCCTTTCAAACAGCCGTTTTTCATAACTATATTCATTATTTCATATAAGTATTTAATACCTTTTCAATATTTGCATTCAGCTTATCCATATCAACTGCTGGTACTAGCTTATTTTCAAGCTGATATTTTTGTTTAAGCTCAATAATTCGGCGGACACTTTCATTAATGCGGTCTTCTGTAATTTCTCCATTATTGACAGCTGCTTTCACAGCTTCGATTGCAGATGTTATATTGGAAAAACCATGCGCGATTAATACAATGTCATTTCCTGCCTTCACTGCATCGACAGCTGCTTGCCCCATTTCAAAATGGTTCGCAATGGCGCCCATCGTCATATCATCTGTCATCACAACACCATCAAATCCAAGTTGCTCTCTTAAAATGCCTGTAATGATTTCCTTTGACATTGATGAAGGATATGTTTCATCAATCTTTGGCAATAAAATATGTGCAACCATCACCACGTCTGCTCCATTTTCAATCGCTGCTTTAAATGGAATAAGTTCTAACTTATTCAATTCCTCTAAGCTTTTCATGACTTTTGGCAACGCTAAATGGGAATCTACTGATGTATCGCCATGCCCTGGGAAATGTTTAATAACAGGAATCACTTGCTGAGATTCCAGCCCCTTCATCGTTTGAATTCCTAATTCACTAACGATATGAGGTTTATCGGAAAATGCACGGTCGCCAATAACGGGATTTCTAGGATTGCTGTTGACATCTAGTACAGGAGCAAAATCGAGATTAAAGCCAAATGCCTTGAGCTGTTCCCCTAATAAGCTGCCAATTTCATATGAAAATTGTGGCTCATTGATTGCCCCAATTCGTTTGTTTGTGGGGAAATTTTTCAATGCTCCCGGTAATCTAACTACATTTCCACCTTCCTGATCGGTTCCGATGAAAAGTGGAAGGCGATTGTCCGTATTTGCCGCCATTAAGTCGTTAATCAAAGTTATCGCTTGGGCTGGTGTTTGAAGATTATTGGCATAAAGAATCATCCCGCCAACCTTAAAATCATGGATTAAATTAGATGTTTCTTGCTGTAATGCTGTACCTGAAACACCTGCAAACAGCATTTGACCAATTTTCTCATCCAATGTCATTTGATTTATCATATCTGCCACTTCATCTTTTATTTCTGCATAAACTGAAATATGGTGCACGCTAGGGTTTGAATCGGTTTCTGTTGGCTTTGGTATTATCCATTTTAATTGATATGTGGAATTTACTTGATAAACTAAAATGATTTGATTCGTTGCTTCATCCTGATAATAACGACTTTCGGTTGGCTCCCCCATACTACTTTTTATATCAGCTAAATGAATTCTCTGTATATCCGCTTTAAAAGAACGAATATCAAATGCTAGTTCATTTTGATAGCCAATTGTCACATCCTGCGCTATATAATCTTCATATTTTTCATTACCTATTTCCGCTACATTTTGAGACTCTCCCCATTGTTGTTGAACCTCTTGCTGCTCTGTTTCTCCCGCAGTAAATGATACATCTGGTACTTTTCCTGCTTCCGCTAAACGAACAATATTTTGCATGATTGACTCCAAACTTTCTGTTTCCTCCTCTTGAACTGGCTCTGGCTCGGATTTTTTAGGTTTTTGTATCATCATCATAGCGATAAAAAGCAAGATGCCAAGCACAACAACTAAGAGTAAAGCCCATCCTGTTTTAGACATGTGTAAAACCTGCTTTCGTTTTAATTTCTGAATGATTGAACTCCTTTTATATAGCATACCCCAAAATACCATACACAGAAATTTTTCTATACCATATTTCTCATACAAAAAACAACAATGTTTCTCGTTGAGCATGTAGGAAATCACATTGATTTATCTCCGTATGTTGATGGAATTTTTAAGTCTTCGTGAAAATAATGCATCTAGATACAGTTTTATTGAATAAAAATTTATCCAAGAAATAAAAATTACTTTCTAAAAAGTAGATTTATCTACTACTTTCTATACAGCCCCCATCTTTCAAACGAATGCATAGAAATAGGTGCCTAAAAGTAGCACATTAAGCTACGTTTTAGACACCTCGATTATTAGTTAGTTGTTTTCTATATACTCATTCAATTGACATTGTAAAGCACAAAGCCTTTTGAACTGACTATGTGAATAGCCATCTTTCTTTGTTTTAACAGCACACATCCAGCATGAGCAGTGAATTTTCCCTTTTGACCATTTCCCTAAAGCTATCGGCGGATTCCATTGCCATTGCCGCGCTTTTGCAATATTCATTTTGCGTCGGATTGCTCGTCTGCGATGATGTCGATAATACGCCCTACTACGATTTGTTCGATATGGTTTCATGTGACCATCACACTCCTTGAGTTAGGACCTCGCCTGTAATCATCTCTCAAGGACTGTGTTATAGATGATTACAGGCAAGGTATGATGGACTTTGTGAAGTTCTTAAAATTCAATATTTTCACCTACCTTGTTAAATTGTGTGAGAATTGTGTGTGTGCCTGACACTTTATTTTTTAAACTGAATATGATGCAAGTTCGCGAAAACGCCGCCTGCTGCTACAAGCTCGTCATATGTTCCTTGCTCCTCAATACCATTTGGTGTCACAACCAAGACTTGATCCGCATTGCGAATCGTTGCAAGGCGGTGTGCAATAACAAGCGTTGTACGGTTTTCAGCTAGCTCTGCCAAAGACTCTTGGATAATCATTTCTGTTTCTGTATCTAAAGCAGATGTTGCTTCATCTAAAATTAAAATCGGTGGGTTTTTCAAGAACATACGGGCAATGGCTAGTCGTTGCTTTTGCCCCCCAGATAATTTCAAACCGCGCTCGCCAATTTGCGTTTCATAGCCGTCTGGTAAACTCGCAATAAATTCTTTTAAATGCGCACGTTCGGCAGCAGCTTGAATTTCTTCAAAGGAAGCGCCCAGTTTACCATATTCGATATTTTCTCGAATTGTCCCTGTAAATAAGAAAACATCTTGCTGTACGATACCGATTTGCTCGCGCAATGATTTTTGCGTCATATCGCGAATATCCATTCCATCAATCGTAATTTCCCCACCACTCACATCATAGAAGCGTGGGATTAATGAACAAATCGTTGTTTTCCCAGCACCACTCGGCCCAACAAAGGCAATTGTTTCACCAGCATTTAAAGAAAATGAAATATCGTTTAACACGGGCTTGGATTTGTCATAATTAAAGCTCACATGATCAAAGGCAATATTCCCATTCAATACAGGGACATCAGCCGCATTCGGTCGATCTTGTATTTCAGGCTCCTGCTCGATTAAATCGCGGAAACGCTTGAAGCCTGCCATTCCTTTTGGATAAAGCTCTAGCAATGCACTAATTTTATCAATCGGCTTAATTAATACATTCGTATATAAAATAAAGCTGACTAATTCCCCATGTGTGAGCTTACCATTATAGCTTAACCATGCACCAACGACTAATACAACCAAAGTCAATAGACGTGTCATCATATAAATTCCCGAATGTGTACCCGCCATTACTTTATATGCATATAATTTGGCTGAACGGAACAAACCATTTTGCTTGCGGAAACGAGTCATTTCAAACTCTTCATTTGTAAACGACTTTACTACGCGTGAACCTGATACACTATCCTCCACACGCGCATTGACATCTGCAATTTCGCCATACATCTTTTTCCACGCTTTATTCATTTTAATATTGCTAAATGTTACAAGCCATGTTAAAAACGGAACCATCACAAGTGCAATCCAAGCTAATGTCGGATTGACATTGAACATAATCGCAAACGCTCCGATAAATGTCATAATCGCAATAAAGAAATCCTCAGGACCGTGATGTGCAAATTCGCCAATATCAAACAAATCATTCGTAATACGGCTCATAATATGTCCTGTTTTCGTATTATCAAAAAAGCGGAATGACTGCCTTTGCACATGATTAAATAGCTCTTGACGCATATCTGTTTCAATATTAATGCCGAGCTTATGCCCTAAATAATTGACGATAAAATTTAAAAATGTGCTTAAGACATACACTAAAAGTAGCAATACACTAATTTTAACAATCATGCCCCATTCGCCTGTTGGTAGCAGTTCATCAATAAACCACTGCACTGCAAGTGGAAAGGCAAGCTCTAAAATCGCCACAAAAATTGCGCTTGAAAAATCAATCATAAACAAACGTCTATGTGGCTTATAATAAGAGAAAAATTTTCCTAGCATTGTTCGATCCTCTCTTTTCCCGTATGTAAATTTCTTCCAAAATATAAAATAATGATAAATATAACTGCGAGCATAGCTGCAATCAATAGTAAAAAGCTTATGTTATCTACTAATTGTAAATAAGCACCTCCGAAAAACGGGCCTCCTAAACTACCAAGGCTAAAGAAAATACCACATAGTAGATTCCCAGTTGGCAATAACTCTTTCGGTGTTAAATCTGTCATATAGGTAATGCCGAGTGAAAACATCGTCCCCACACACATTCCCGCTAGCGCAAAGAATAGAACGACACCCCACGGTAAATGCTCCACAAAGCTACATGCTGCAAAAATAATCGAACCCCCTAGCAAGCCACCTAATATGACTTTTCGTCGACCAATTTTGTCTCCCAACATACCTAAGGGAAGCTGTAACACAATTGTTCCTATTGAAAAGGCAGCAAGGACAACAGACACCATCGTCACATCAAAATCTTTTCGCAATGCATAGACGGGGAAGATGGCATTTAATGATGTTTCTAGAAACCCGTAAACAAATGGTGGTAAAAAAGCAATCCATGCATAACGAAACGCTAGCTTGTAACGAGTCATACTACCCGTTTGCTTCCTGTCTCCTTTTAAAGCCTCTGGATGCTCATTGCGTACAAAGAACACAAGTGACCATGCGATTAAACAAAGCACTGAAGAAACAATAAAGGGTAGCGCTGGTGAAATTTTAATTAGCGGCACAAACAATGGCCCTACCGCAAAGCCTAGACTAAACGATAATCCATAAATCGCCATGCTGCGCCCTAATTTATGCTGTGGTGTAGAAGCTGTAAGCCACGTCTGTGTACCAAAATGTAATGCATGGTCACCAATACCGATTAACAGTCTTAGGAAAAACCAAAACAATATACTTTTCCATAATGGGAATGTCGCAAGTGAAAGAAAGACTAAAGCTCCCCCAGCCATAATGACAGGCTTGTAGCCAAATTTTCGCAATGGCTGTTCAATAAAAGGAGAAATTAATAAAGTTCCTATGTATAAGCCTGTTGCATTCAAGCCATTTAATGTTGTAGCAACACCATCCTGCTCAAAGATTACTGCAATTAATGGTAATAACATACCTTGTGAAAATCCTGAAATGGAAACAATAATTACTAAAATCCAAAATCTTTGCTTTGCATATGTTGCTGCCATTCGTGTTGCCTCCGAAATATTTTCATAGTATGTTGACTATTGTAACATTTTTTCTACGGAAGTCGAAGTAAATTTAAGCATAACAAAACCCTAGCAAACTTTATCTCTAAAAGTTCACTAGGGTTTTAAATTTCACTTATCTCCACGTATTTTTGTATAAACTATCCTCTAGCTTTCTGCTAGAAAATGTTTAAACTCCCTCCCATTCATTGCGAATTTTGGCTACATGTTTTTTCCGATCAACCCTTTCTTTTATTTGTTAAGATTACTTTAACACAAAGTAAGAATAATGTAAATATTCAGAATAAAAATTTTCGGGAAAAAATTTTTTATTTCGCCTAATTTCCCAGTAGAGACGCCTTTTCAGCGCTTTACTATAAATTGTCTATCATTTAAAAGCGCTTGCATTATTGTCATTTGCATTTATAATACTTGTATACAAGTATACTTATCTGAAAGGGAGCATGATAGAATGACTGAATTCAAAGATTTTCTATACCCTCAAAAATGGCTTATTAAAGCTTCTACTGGTGAAAAAGTAACTTCTGAGCTAAGATTGCGTATCATTTCGGGCTTGATTGAAAGCGGTACCATTCTTTCTGAAAATAAATTAGCAGCGGAGTTTTCTGTTAGCCGCTCACCTATTCGTGAAGCATTAAAAACATTAGCCTCTGAAAATTTGATTCGATTGGAGCGTATGGGGGCTGTTGTACTTGGCTTAACAGATAAAGAAATTGAAGAAATTTACGATGTCCGCTTATTGATCGAGACATTTGTGTTTGAGCGACTATTAAAAATGGAAACAACTGAATTAACAATGGAGCTAAGCAAAATTGTAGAAATGATGAAAATTGCCATCAAATATCAAGATGCTGATGAATTTTCTTATCAAGATGTTTTATTTCACGAAACGATTATTCGCTCCGTTGGCCATTCTTATATTTTAATGATTTGGAATAATTTAAAACCTGTTATGGAGGGGCTTATTCTTTTATCCATGCGCATGCGCTTTCAAGAGAAATATGAGGATTTTCCACGTATCGTAAAAAATCATGAGCTCTACATTGCCGCTATTCAAGCAAAAGATCGAAAGCTAATGGTTCAATCGTTACATGATAATTTTGATGATGTGCAAGGAAAGGTAGAGGATTTATGGAGATCTCAACAAATGCTAGTAAAAGGAGTGGAACAGCAAAATGACTGAATATATGCTAGGTGTCGATATTGGAACGACTAGCACAAAAGCCGTCTTATTTACAGTTCAAGGGGCGATAATTGAGCAAGCAAATATCGGCTATCCTTTACACACACCTGATATTTCAACAGCCCAGCAAGATCCACAAGAAATATGGCAAGCTGTGCTACGAGCAGTTTCAACTATTATGGCAAAGCATGCTGACAAAAAGCTTGCCTTTATTTCTTTTAGCAGTGCCTTGCATAGCGTCATTGCGATAGATGAAAACGACCAGCCTTTAACGCCTGTTATTACATGGGCAGATAATCGAAGTGAGGGCTGGGCACGTAAAATTAAAAATGAGCTAAATGGACATGAGGTTTATTTACGCACAGGTACACCCATTCACCCGATGTCGCCATTGTGTAAAATTGCATGGCTTACACATGAGCATCCTGCTATTGCCAAAAAAGCGAAAAAATATATCGGTATTAAGGAATATATTTTTAAAAAGCTCTTTGATAAATATGTTGTTGATCACTCATTAGCCTCTGCGATGGGATTAATGAATTTACAAAAATTAGAGTGGGATGAAGAAGCATTACAAATTGCAGGCATTTCAAAAGAACAGCTGTCAACACTTGTAGCGACAACGCAATGCTTCCAAGGCTGCGATGAACAATTAGCACACCAAATGGGCATTGATCCACAAACACCGTTTATTATCGGGGCAGGTGACGGTATGCTCTCTAATTTAGGCGTTAATGCGATTGGTAAAGGCGAAGTTGCCGTAACAATCGGTACAAGTGGCGCAATTCGCACGGTCATTGATAAACCGCAAACGGATAATAAAGGACGGATTTTCTGCTATGCCTTAACAGAAAATCATTGGGTCATCGGCGGGCCTGTCAACAATGGCGGTATGGTGCTACGTTGGATTCGTGATGAGTTCGCTTCTTCTGAAATCGAAACTGCAAAACGTTTAGGCATCGACCCGTATGAGGTGTTAACGAAAATTGCGGAGCGCATTCGTCCTGGAGCAGACGGTTTGCTTTTCCACCCTTATTTAGCAGGAGAGCGCGCTCCTTTATGGAATCCAGATGTGCGTGGGTCATTTTTCGGCTTAACGATGGCACATAAAAAGGAGCATATGATTCGCGCTGCACTTGAAGGTGTTATTTACAATTTATACACGGTTTATTTAGCTTTGCGTGAATGTATGGATGGCCCTGTAACACGCATACAAGCAACAGGTGGTTTTGCACGCTCCGAAACTTGGCGTCAAATGATGGCAGATATTTTTGAATCGGAGGTTACAGTGCCTGAAAGTCATGAAAGCTCATGCCTAGGCGCTTGTATTTTAGGACTATATGCGACAAAGCAAGTTGACTCTTTACATGTAGTAGCGAATATGGTCGGTGAGACATATAAACACACACCAAAGGAAGAAGCTATGCAAGAATATCGTCAGCTACTCCCTATTTTCATCCATTTATCACGCACTTTAGAGCAAGATTACACAGCCATCGCTGCTTATCAGCGCAGCTTAATTTAATTTTAGGAGGGATTTTATATGCCATTAGTTATTGTTGGGATTGGGATTATTGCGTTATTAATATTAATCATGGCGTTTAAGCTCAATACATTTATTTCACTTATTATCGTATCCTTCGGTGTCGCACTAGCATTAGGTATGCCAATGGAGGAAATCGTAAAAACGATTGAAGCAGGCTTAGGCGGCACGCTTGGGCATTTAGCTCTCATCTTCGGGCTTGGTGCAATGCTCGGTAAATTAATTGCGGATGCAGGCGGTGCACAACGTATCGCCATGACATTAGTTGATAAGTTTGGTGAAAAACGCATTCAATGGGCTGTTGTTGTTGCTTCATTTATTATTGGTGTCGCACTGTTCTTTGAAGTTGGCTTAGTTTTATTAATTCCGATTGTTTTTGCGATTTCAAGACAATTAAAAGTTTCAATTTTATATTTGGGAATTCCAATGACAGCAGCCTTATCTGTGACGCATGGCTTCCTGCCACCACATCCAGGGCCTACTGTTATCGCCGGTGAGTTTGGGGCAAATATTGGTGAGGTGCTATTATACGGCTTTATTATTGCGATACCGACCGTTATTATCGCAGGGCCTATCTTCACAAAAATTGCGCAAAAATTAGTACCTGAATCCTTCACAAAATCAGGCGACATCGCTTCATTAGGTGAACAAAAAACATTTAAGCTTGAAGACACACCAAGCTTTGGCATTAGTGTTTTCACTGCATTATTACCTGTCATTTTAATGTCCATTGCAACGATTATTACATTGCTGCAAAAAACAATGGGCTTTGAGGACAATACCTTTTTAGCCATCATTCGCTTTATTGGTGATGCGGGGACAGCGATGTTAATTTCCTTACTAGTTGCCGTTTATACAATGGGAATTGCTCGCAAAATTCCAATTAAAACGGTGATGGACTCCTGTACAACAGCGATTTCTCATATTGGTATGATGCTGTTAATTATCGGCGGTGGCGGTGCATTCAAGCAAGTTTTGATTAACGGTGGTGTTGGTGACTACGTAGCGGAGCTATTCGATGGTACGAACCTATCCCCTATTTTACTAGCGTGGATTATCGCTGCGATTTTACGTATTTCATTAGGCTCCGCAACAGTTGCAGCCTTAACAACAGCAGGGCTCGTTATCCCAATGCTTGGGCAATCAGATGTGAATCTCGCATTAGTTGTACTTGCTACAGGTGCAGGTAGTTTAGTTGCTTCACACGTAAACGATGCAGGTTTCTGGATGTTCAAAGAGTATTTCGGCTTAAGCATGAAAGAGACATTTGCAACATGGACATTACTTGAAACAATTATTTCTATCGCAGGTTTAGGATTCGTCCTATTATTAAGCTTATTTATTTAAGGAGTGAAAAAGATGGTCAATACAATTGGTGTAATCGGCTTAGGCGTAATGGGCAGCAATATTGCATTAAACATGGCAAACAATGGTGAGCAAGTGGCTGTTTATAATTATACAAGTGATTTAACAGAGAAGTTAATGGCGAAGTTAGAAGGACAAATCCTTACACCCTATTATGAGCTAGAAGCATTCGTGCAATCTTTAGCAGCTCCACGTAAAATTTTCCTGATGGTGACGGCTGGTGCAGCAATCGATTCAGTGATTCAATCATTAATTCCATTGCTACAAGAGGGCGATATTGTTATGGACGGTGGGAACTCCCATTATGAAGATACAGCACGTCGCTATGATGAATTGAAAGCACATGGCATCGGCTACTTAGGTATCGGTGTCTCAGGTGGCGAAGTTGGTGCATTAACAGGCCCTTCCATTATGCCTGGCGGTGATTTACATTTTTACAATGAAGTAGCCCCTATTTTAACAAAAATTGCAGCAAAAGCAGATGGCGAACCTTGCTGTACATATATCGGTCCAAAGGGTGCGGGTCATTTTGTGAAAATGGTGCATAACGGCATTGAATACGCAGATATGCAGTTAATTGCTGAAGCTTATACATTTTTACGTGGCAATTTAGGCTTAACTGTTGAAGAAATCGCCGATATTTTTGAAACGTGGAATGCAGGCGAATTAAAAAGCTATTTAATCGAAATTACGGCTGAAATTTTACGTAAAAAAGATGCTGTGACAGGCTTGCCGCTTGTTGATGTCATTTTAGACCAAGCTGGACAAAAAGGCACAGGGAAATGGACAAGCTTACAAGCAATCGATAATGGTATTCCAACATCCATCATTACAGAGGCATTGTTTGCTCGTTATTTATCTGCTTTAAAAGAGGAGCGCGTACAAGCACAGCCGATTTTAGCAGGCCCTAACAAGCGCACGCAAAACTTAGAGAAAGAGCAGTGGATTGAATATGTGCGCCAAGCACTATATATGGGTAAAATTTGTGCCTATGCGCAAGGCTTTACGCAATATAAAATGACGTCTGAAATTTATAATTGGAACTTGCCATTAAAGGATATCGCCTTAATTTTCCGCAGCGGCTGCATTATCCGCGCAGAATTTTTAAATGTCATTAGTGAAGCTTATGACGAAAAAGCAGATTTAGCGAACTTATTGATTGCTCCGTATTTCGTTGATAAAACAGCAAGCTATCAGCAAAGTTTACGCAATATCGTTTGCGAAGGCATTCAATCAGGTGTTGCATTGCCATGCTTGAGTTCATCATTAGCATATTATGATAGCTATCGCACAGGTGCATCCAACGCCAACATTTTACAAGCACAGCGTGATTATTTTGGTGCACACACATACAAGCGCAATGATATGGAAGGCACATTCCATACGGAGTGGTGATAGCCCTATTTCGTTGAGCGAATTCAGGCGATGGTTGAGCGAATTTTGCTAGTGGTTGAGCGAAAACCACGTTTCAATGAGCAAATTTCGCTGTTCGTTGATCGAATCATTACTTTTGAACTAGAATTTTAAAAGATTTTTCTGTCAAAACGCTGTATAATAACAATGTAATAACCTACAATACAGGAGAATGCAATGAAACCTATTACAAACAAAGAACAGCAAGTCACATATTTAAAAGAACGCTTAGAAATCTTTCTTGAAGTGTTGGATGCGATTGATCCAGAAACGACAGAGCTTGACGATATCGACCGCCTTATCCAAATGATGGATGATTTAGAAGATAAAATGGAGCAATTTCAACAACGCACCGATAATGAACAATAATGATTCAATTTGAAGGGGAAATTTGTCACTTAAGACACTCCCCTTTTTTTAGTGGTTTGAAAGGAGTATAATAAGTACGGAATTCAAATTCATTACTATTTTTCGGGGGGAAAATAACATGGCATATTTAGAAACTTTGGAGAAAAGCCTGTACAATTTAGTAACAGAAACATCGACAAACTTACCAAAAGATGTTCGCCGTGCGATTAAAAAAGCCAAAGAAGCAGAAAACGCTGGTACGCGAGCTGCAATGAGCTTAGATACAATTACAACAAATATCGTAATGGCTGAAGACAATGTATCACCGATTTGTCAGGATACTGGTTTGCCAACATTTAAAGTATACACTCCAGTAGGTGTCAACCAACTTGAAATTAAAAAAGCGATTCAAACAGCAATTGCTTCTGCAACGGCTGATGCAAAATTACGCCCAAACTCAGTAGATTCATTAACTGGGAAAAACTCTGGTACAAACATCGGAGCTGGTCTTCCAGTTGTCAAATTCGAGCAATGGGAAAATGATTATATTACAGTAAAGCTGATCCTAAAAGGTGGCGGCTGTGAAAATAAAAATATTCAATACTCTTTACCAGCAGAATTAGAAGGTTTAGGTCGTGCTGGTCGTGATTTAGATGGAATTCGCAAATGTATTTTACATTCTGTTTGGCAAGCACAAGGACAAGGCTGTTCAGCAGGCTTCATCGGTGTGGGTATCGGTGGCGACCGCTCAGCAGGCTATGACCTTGCAAAAGAGCAATTATTCCGTCATGTAGATGATGTCAACCCAATCGAAGACTTAGCAAAATTAGAAGAGTATATCGTGAAAACATCAAACACATTTGGCGTTGGCACAATGGGCTTCGGTGGTGAGGCAACATTGTTAGGCTGTAAAATCGGCGTAATGGATCGCTTGCCTGCTTCATTCTTTGTATCAGTAGCTTATAACTGCTGGGCATACCGTCGTATGGCAATTGATATCAATCCTGCAACAGGTGAAATCATTAATTGGCATTATCAAGAAGGTGAAAAAATCACGTTCAAAGACGAAGTGCAAACAGCGGCAACAACTGATAGCGACAGCCAAGTAGTCGAATTAGTTGCACCAATTACAGAGGAAAAAATTCGCTCACTTAAAGTTGGTGACGTAGTGAAAATTACTGGTCGCATGTACACAGGTCGTGACGCAATTCACCACCACCTAATCGGTGAAGGTGTAGAAGCACCTGTTGACTTAAACGGGCAAATCATTTATCACTGTGGTCCGGTTATGGCAAAAGACGAAGCAGACAATTGGGTAGTAAAAGCGGCTGGTCCGACAACTTCTATTCGTGAGGAGCCATACCAAGGCGATATCATGAAAAAATTCGGTATTCGCGCTGTTATGGGTAAAGGCGGCATGGGTCCAAAAACACTAAAAGCATTACAAGAGCACGGCGGCGTTTACTTAAACGCAATCGGTGGTGCAGCGCAATACTATGCAGATTGCATTAAAGGCGTTGACGGCGTTGATTTAATCGAATTCGGTATTCCAGAAGCAATGTGGCACTTAAATGTGGAAGGCTTCACAGCAGTTGTCACAATGGATTCACATGGCAATTCGCTACACGCTGACGTTGAAAAATCTTCACTTGATAAATTAGCACAACACGCAGAACGCGTATTTTAATTATTTGAGGGGGCAGTATCGGAAAAGTCCGATACGCCCTTTTTTTGCGGGCGAATTTAGGTATCTTGCGGGCGAACTTCACTGTTTAACGGGCGAATTTGGAGATCTTGCGGGCGAATTATTACTTTCGAACTAAAAAATTCCCAAACACTCGCTTCAACATTTTTTAATAATTTATCATACTGGACGACCACAACATGTTCAAACAAGTGAACATTGGCTACAAGAAGAAGTAATGCCAAATCAATTAAAATAACATAAATAAAAACAAAGGACTGAGAACAATGTAATACAATTAGCAATAATATAATCATAATAAAAAATAATACATATCCCTTAAACTTACGAAAAAATTTCTCTTCGCAAGTTTTTTTTATTGCATTCTTGGTTAGCTCCCCTTATACTTTAATTATAATAATTCTAATTTAGAAATAAAACTAACCTAAATGAAAAACATTATCAAATAGCTAATTATTTGTTAGATGAAAGTGAAATTCATTATCAAGGAGGGCTCATATGAATATGATTAATCGAGAAAACACATCTTTAAATGAGAAAATATATGAACATAAGGAATTGATTGCTGCACTTGTTGCTGGTTTAATTATCATTCTTGCTTGGCGCATGGATCAGAACGGTCAATTAACGGCTGCCATTATCGCTTACTTAAGTGCCTTTGCTATTGGTGGTTATGCAAAAGCAAAGGAAGGTATTGAGGATACAATCGAAAATAAAGCATTGAATGTGGAAATTTTAATGATTTTAGCTGCTATCGGTTCTGCGATTATTGGTTATTGGACAGAAGGTGCTATCTTAATTTTTATTTTTGCGGTAAGTGGTGCTTTAGAAACATATGCAATGAATAAAAGTCATAAAGAAATATCCTCACTTATGGCATTACAGCCTGAGGAAGCATGGCTAATACGTGATGGCCTTGAACCAATTCATGTTCCCGTTGCCTCTTTAAAAGTTGGCGATTATATTTTAGTAAAGCCAGGTGAACGCATTCCAGCGGATGGAACTGTTTTTAAAGGCGTATCTGCTGTTGATGAGGCAGCGATTACTGGAGAGTCTATGCCAGTAACGAAAAATATGGAGAGTGCCGTTTTTGCTGGAACAATGAATTTAAATGGTGTCTTAACAATTAAAGTAGCTAAAACAAGTTCAGAAACTTTATTTCAAAAAATTATTACACTTGTTCAATCTGCACAAAGTGAAAAATCTCCTTCTCAGCAATTTATCGAGCGCTTTGAAGGTGTCTATGTAAAAGGCGTATTAACAGCAGTCGCATTCATGATGTTTCTCCCCCACTTTTTATTAGGCTGGGATTGGACGACAACGTTTTACCGCGCAATGGTGCTACTCGTTGTTGCCTCACCGTGTGCCTTAGTTGCTGCCATTATGCCTGCAACACTAGCTGCTATTTCGAATGGAGCAAGAAATGGAATTTTATTCAAAGGTGGTTTACATTTAGAGCATTTGAGTGCATTGCGCGCTTTGGCAGTTGATAAAACAGGAACATTAACGCAAGGCACACCTATTGTGACAGATTTCATCGTACGTGATGAGGAAAAGCGCATGCATACATTAACCATTTTGGCTGCTATTGAAGCACACGCCAATCATCCACTCGCACACGCAATTACTGCCTTTGCTAATGAGCAACAAGTAGAAAAAATAGAGGCTACTATTGAAGATGTACCTGGCTTTGGTATAAAAGCAATGATTAATAATAAACAATACTTAGTCGGTAAACCCGAATTTGTCGGCTATAGCGAGTCACAAAGCTTTGCTAATCACGCGGCCGAAAAACTTGCTTCACAAGGAAAAACGGTTATCTTCTTAAAGGATCACGAAGGAATTGTAGCACTTGTTGCAATGCAGGATACTGTTCGTGAGGAGGCAAAAAAAGCAGTGGCCTTACTACAGGAGCTAGGTATCGACGTAATGATGCTAACAGGAGATAATGAAAAAACGGCGAAAGCGATCGCTGCCCAATCTGGTGTTAATGCTTATATTGCGGAGTGTTTGCCAGAGGTAAAAGTAAATTATATTAAAGATTATCTCACAAAATATAAAGCAGTCGGCATGGTTGGTGACGGGATTAATGACGCACCAGCACTTGCTACCGCAACAGTAGGTATTGCAATGGGCGGTGGTACAGATGTTGCCCTTGAAACAGCTGATGTTGTATTAATGAAAAATGATTTATCAAAAATTGCCTATGCTGTTAAGCTATCGCGCAAAATGCAGCGTATCGTCAAGCAAAACATTATATTTTCATTAAGCGTTATCGTTTTGTTAATTGCCTCGAACTTTTTCCAAGTAATCGACCTACCTCTCGGGGTTCTCGGTCATGAAGGAAGTACAATTTTAGTCATTTTAAATGGCCTAAGAATGTTGAAAAATGTATAGATTAAAAGGCTGTCAGAAAATCCTGACAGCCTTTTTGATTAAACTAGGAATATTTTTTGATCCTGCTTTGCTTTTTTAGCAAGATGACGATTTTGCAAAGCGGCATTTAATAGACCGCCTAAAATTAAAATCATGCCTGTTAAATAAAGCCATAACATGAGCACAATAACCCCAGCAATACTACCATATGTCGCACCAAAATTGCTGAAATTCCCTACATAAAATGAGAAGCCGTACGATAATGCGAGCCAACCTGCCGTTGCTAAAATGGCACCTGGAATAATGCTAATCAATGTTAATCTTGGTTCCGTATTTGGTATAACCCAATACATTAATGTTAAGACGGCAAAAATAATCACGTTTGGCATAAGCCATCGTAGCAATGTCCACATTGATTCAAATGAACTTTCTATGCCAATATAAGAAAATACGAAGCTACCAATTTGCTTACCGAAAACAGGAAAGACTAATGCGATTAATATAAGAGCAATAAAAGCTAATGTAAAAAGAAGCGCCCATAAGCGATTTACTACACCCGACCTTCCCTCTACATCATACGCGCGATTCAAGCCTTTAATTAATGCGTCAATCCCCCGTGAAGCAGACCAAATCGTCCCGATAATACCAAGTGATAATAGTCCGCTATTTGAAGTCGTTAAAATCTCGCCTACAATATTTTCAGTCAATACATATACTTCCTCTGGCATAATATCTGCCATAAACTCAAACACTTGATGGCGCTGTAAGTTTAAATACGGCAGCAATGTTACTAAAAATATAAGTAATGGAAAAAAGGATAGCAGAAAAAAATAGGCTAGCTGTGCACCCATACCTGATATATCCGCACGCTTCACACGTACAAATATATCTTGAAAAAAGCCTTTTGTTGTTGTGACATCAATATCAGCCTCTGCAGGTGCAACAAAGGATTTCCAGAAGGCTAGCATGCTTGATGCATTCTTTTTAAGCTCTTTCACCAAGCAATCCCTCCTTCTTTGCTGTTTTATGAATTACTCTTTGAAAAGGCATCTTTTGTTTCCGTTACTAAGCTTTTTACTGTGCTCGGTAATGTTTTGGCATCATCCACATGCTCCATAATAGAGCCAATATTATTGGTCACATTGGCATATAATGATTGTGCCTGCTCCATTTTCGTTTCAATTAACTCCTGTAATTCATCACGATTTTGTGAATAATAAGCAAAAGTGTCCTTCACCTTTTTAGATGTTTCCATTGTATGCTGGCGCGTTTGTTTATCTAGCATACTAAGTGCAGCTCCTGCTAATGCGCCTAAAATAATTGCTGGTACTAATTTGCTTTTCATTACTTTTCCTCCACTCTTTCATGTATTATTCCCAAGTCACTTCAAAGTAAAACGTTACTTACTATTATTGTAACGAAATTTCTCTATTTTTGAAAGCTTCCCTACACTCGCTGTTGTACATTCTATATGTTATAATAGGTCGAATTAATTCGTTTATTTTGAAAGGTAGGCTAACAATGGATTTAACAATACCCTCTCAGGAAAATGTGATTTATATGGTAGAGCAAATTAAAGAAAAGCTACGCATGGTTAACGTCGATGCAATGAAATCAGAGCATTTTGATGAAAAACACTACGAGGATTTATGCTATTTATACGAAATGGTTATGAAACGCGATTCCTTCAGCCCTAGCGAAATGAATGCGATTGTTGCAGAATTAGGGTCTTTGCGTAAGTAATTGCGAGATAGACAGAACAAAAGGGTTTGCACACAGCTATGCTTGTACAAACCCTTTTCAGAGAGTTTTTTTATCTTTTATCCTCACAACGGCTACTCATAAAATCTTTTCTATTTACATGCAGGTAACCTTGAAGATTTGTCATACTTCATAATAAACTATACCGCTATATTAACGATGTACACATAATCCTCTAATAATACCAGCCATAACAGAACTATCCCCAATTGTAATTCCTGTTCTAGTCTTAACAAGTTGAATAATAAAAAGTACCATTGCTACTAATGTAAATAGAGCCTTCACTCGTAGACCATTTTTCATTTACATCGCTCTCGTTCGTTAGGAATTGTGAAGATTCCATGGAGGCATTGTATGACATATTCGTATAAAGACTGACACCTCCATATAGAATTTTACTCGTTTGATTAGCATCCTTCCATAAACATGAAAATTTATAGCCATTTGGTCCAAAAGCCGATTTCACATTAAATGCTCGTATTGCCTCTCCAACTTTAATAGATTGTAAACCTTTGTCTTCTTTACTATCTGTATCCCAGTACCCCCAATACAGTTGTGATTCCATCACCTCTAAACCTGGTTTCTTATCATTTGTAATTCCTATATAAAAAGTCCATGCCATAACTACCATACCTCCCTTTGAAATTACTTTTGTATCAAAGTACAATTAAACTATTTTGAATTCAACTTATTCCGTAGTACTATATATCCATTATAAAAAGCCTTCAATATAAATTCTACAAAAATCGACATTGAGCAGCGTTAAAATTTCTTAACATTCAGTCATTTATTAATTGTTATGATATTGCTTGAATTTCTTCAAATGTCCTATAGCAACTTGGGAATAATCGTGTGTATTTAGTAGTCCTCTATATGTTAAACTAGTGGTAGTAGCATACATAAGTAGGTGACGGCTGAACTCCCTTGTAGAAAGGGGGTGAGGCAAGGTGACGGTATATGAAGCATTTAGTTTGATGGCGCAATTTACTTTAATGTTACTAGCGTTATTAACTTTTATTGTGACAATTATCGTTTATCTAAACAAAAAGAAATAGCCACCTCCCACGACCAATGTTAGGTGACTATTTCTTTATGAAATAAAATCGGTCAGCCGCTATTATGCGGCATGTATGTTGCCATTGACTAGATGTTCGCGCATCTAGTCTCTTTTTTAGTATACGACTAGTATAACATGCTTATACATTGAAGCCAAGTGTAGTTGAGATACTAATACTATCCCTTCTATCCGCCCACCTCAAGACTTGAGTAAAACAAAATGGAGAGGTGAGCGATAACTGTCCGTAAAAGCCCTACTTTCGGCCAACATGATGTTGGTATACAAGCGTTTTCACAGAATGTGAAGTTCTTAGCTTGTGTTCCTTTATCAACAATCAGTGAGGATGAGAAAAACCTCCACTGATTGAAGTTTCACTTTATTGTGCTGCCGCTTGAATCTCATCAAACGCCCAATATGCTGGTGTCACATCTATGAATAATGGTGTTTGTGTACCCGCTTGTACCTCGCGCTCAAACAATTGGTTTAACACTTTAACTGCTTGTGCCCTCGTTAATGCTCCTTCTGGATTGAAAGTTGTATTGCTTGTACCTGTCATCATGCCAAGTGCATTGACTTTCGCAATCGCTTCTGCTGCCCAGTGTGTTGGGTTAACATCTGTGAAGACTAAGGTTGTATCAACCGTTAACTCTTCACCTTGCTCCTCTAGCCAACGTACCACTACTGCTGCCATTTGTGCACGCGTGATCATACCGTTTGGATTGAACGTTGTGGCTGTTGTTCCTTGGAATAACCCTTGTGCTTTTACATATTCAATTGCATCTTTTGCACCATGCTTTGTTGTATCTTGGAAGCTAGCTTGTACTGTTGGAATGTCATCGTTTGTTAAATAACGTGCCAACATGCTTGCCATTTGTGCTCTTGTTACTGGTGTATTCGGGCGGAATGTGCCATCTGTATAACCTTGGATATATGGTACAGAAGTAGGCACTGGTTGCTCTATATTTGGCTGTTCTACTACTTTATCTTGTGGCACATATAA
Organism: Metasolibacillus meyeri; assembly: GCF_003049505.1. Classification (GTDB taxonomy): domain Bacteria; phylum Bacillota; class Bacilli; order Bacillales_A; family Planococcaceae; genus Metasolibacillus; species Metasolibacillus meyeri. The sequence continues at coordinate 15,095 of NZ_PYWN01000017.1, read as the reverse complement.
AATCGAGAATGTTGAAAATTTCGTCACTTCAAATTGAATGCCTTTTGTACTTTCCTTAAAGTCTACAATTTGACCACGTACGACTTCTTTCGTGCCATCGCTATGCTCGATATAAATTACTAAACTATCTAATTGTTCCTGTGTGATGTCTGCTGGTAATGGCAATGTTAATGTCACAGGACGTTTTTGCATATTTGTTTCAATTGTCATTGGTTGTCCTAGTAGTGTCACCGTTGTACTTGTTAGCTGCTGTACCGCTTGCTCTGTTTTTGCGCGTTCCTCTAGCTGTTGTTGCGTTTCTTGTGCTTTCACTGGTACAACACGGAAATACAATTCTTCTTCAAAGGACTGTAATGAGCTTTGTGGAATGGCAATTTTTGCGTCAGCCGCCGCAATTTCTAATTGAACTTGCCCTTCTTTTAACATCGTTAATACTGTTGATGGTATGACAATATCTGTTTGCTGGGCACGATTGTCCGTTGGCAAAATGATACGCATTGTATCTGAATTTTGTTCTTGCAGTTTTGCCAATGCCTCTGTTGTGCTTTGTACAGTTAATGTGACACGATCTTGTACTGTACCATCTGTATTCGTTGTACGATTCACGATGGTTTTTGCTACCTCATGACCATCTCCATCCTGAACATCCACCACTAATTGTTCAGTTGTTGCATTCGTATTATCGTTATTACTCGTCACGTTGTCATTATTTGATGTTCCTTCACCAGTAGACGGTGGCGCTATATTTGTACTTATACCTTTTACTGTTATCATAAATGTTTTCGTTTTAATCGTGTTACCTTTTGTAATCGTCGCTATTAAAGTAACTATGCTATCGCCGCCAGATGGTCGTATCACCTCACCGTTTGACTTGATAATAAGTGGATGATTAGTTGACCAACTGATTGTCGTCTCAAATAATCCGCTTGTTGGTAAGTGCAGATTTTTTGTAACATGTGCCGCGCTATCTCCTGTTGTATATCCAACCTCTAGGGCAAGCTCAGCTTGTGTCACAGCTTGGTCATCTGTCAAAGCGTCTGCATTTGGTATAACAGGATTAGATTCTATGGAGTCCGCACTATTGCCTGTACTGTTCCATGCCACTACTTTAAAAGTATATTCTGTACCATTTGTTAAACCTGTCACTGTGATTGGACTCATTGAACCCGTTGCTTGCAAGGCTGGCTTCTCTACTCCCGTCTCATAAACCTTCACTTTATAACCTAGAATCGGAGATCCTATGTGGATAGGTACAACAAAGCTTACACTTGCTTGTCCATTCCCTGCCACCGCTGTCACATTTGTTGGCGCCGTTGGTATTGTCGGTGTAATTGGTGGAAAGATTGGTGCTATCGGAATAACAGGAGGATTCGATTCTGCTGATTCCTCGCTATCGCCTGCGTCATTTGTTGCTACCACTTTAAAGGTATAAGGTTGACCGTTTGTTAAATTTGGTACTAGCATCGTCAACGTGTTTGCTATAGTTGGTGTAATATTCGTTGTGGTTGTTTCTAATGCTGGCTTTTCTATGCCAGCTTCATAGACTTTCACCTTATAACCTGTAATTGCACTTCCTCCGTTACTTAATGGTGGATAGAAGTTTACTATCGCAGCTCCAAATATTGCTGACACACTGTGAATTGTGGGTGCAGACGGCTTTGATGCTGGAGCTGTTGGTGTAACTGCATTTGATACCTCTGAGTCCAAACTATCTACTAGACCGCTCGTCGCTACTACTTTAAAAGTATAGGTTGTACCGTTTGTTAAACCTGCCACTATAATTGGACTTTGCACACCTGCCACCTGAAAGGCTGATTGTTCCTGTCCATTTACATAAACCTTTACTTTATAGCCTGTAATCACGTTTGCACTATCACCTGTAACTACACTTGCACTATCCTCAGTTGAAATGAAGCTCACTGTTGCCTCTCCATTCCCTGCTACTGCGGTTACATTTGTTGGCGCAGATGGTAGTGTTTGTGGTTCAGAGTAAGCTGTTAAGGCTGTTGTTACAGTTAGTTGATCCCAAGGCGTTAATTCATTTCCATTTTGATACCAAAGCGTTTCTATAATACCATTTTGGAATTTAAAAGCACTAGCACCAACTGTTATAGGTGGATTTGCTGGTGCTGCAAATTCAATTTTCTTCAATATATTTGATTGAAATGCATTATTTTTTATCACTTTTATACTAGCTGGAAATGAAATACTTTCTAATTCATTAGATCCAAATGCAGTTGTTCCTATACTTTCAAGTTGACTCCCTTGTTCAAATATTACTGTCTTTAGTTTATTATTAGAAAAGGCGTAGTCCCCTATCTTTTGAACGCTCGAAGGAATTGTAATAGTTGTTAATTGATTCCTATCTCCCCCCGAATAATTCACAAAAGCATTATCTCCTATTTCAATTAAGTTAGATGCTGGCTTAAAATTTACAGATATTAGTTTATTTTGTTCAAAAGCACCAGTATCTATCTTTGTAACCGAAGCAGGAATTGTAACAGTTGTTAGTGCATTGCTTTGAAAAGCAGCTACTCCTATTTCTTCAAGCTCAGATGATGGCTCAAAAATAATCTCTGTTAATTCACTATTGTGAGCAAAAGCATGTTGCCCTATCTTTTTAATAGTAGAAGGAATCTTTACACTTTTCAATTCTTTTAGAAAAAATGCTTGTTGCCCTATTATCGTTACCGTTTTTTCAACACCACTATGAAACAGTGTATGAGGAATTTCCAGTTCTCCTGTTGGAGCTACTCCATTCCAACCAGTAATCGTTAATGTATCATCTACATTCAAGCTTGTTGTGAATCCATCCGCAGCCTTTGCAGATACCAACCCCAACTGTGACCAAATAAGTACCATAATGACGAAAATACTACCCCACTTTTTTATCATCTATAAATCTCCTCTTCTTTACATATTGTTTTATCTAGTATAAAAGAATTATGTCGCATCATGGCGTTAAGATTTCTTAATGTTCAAACTCTATCTATTAATAAAGATAGTTATCTTGTATAATCCAACTAAAACGATATAAAGTGAGGGATGGAAATCAAAAAACTATCGATATTGTTCGTTATTTTGATTGGTTCGATGTTAATCGCAGGCGTTACATTTTTCTTTACACAACCTCGTTCATCTGATTTCCAAGCAGTTGATGGTGTAATGGATTTACGACATCATAAGTTTCAAGATCATACGCCAATTCAATTGGACGGGGAATGGGTATTTATTCCAAATAAATTAGTCGATAGTTCGACATTCGATTCCCATCAAAGCTATATTGTTGATGTCCCTTCTCTTTGGATGAAATATACGGTCGATGGACAGCCACTACCCGCCCTTGCAAGTGGTACATATCGATTAAAAATTTTAATCGATGACGATGAGGAAATTTTAGGGATTAAAACGAGTATGATTCGCATGTCGAATGCGATATATATCAATGGGAAGCGTGTAGGAAATAGCGGTGAGCCTGCTGAGGATTCTAGCTATGCCCCACATAATACACCCTATGCAGCTTATTTTCCATCAAATCAACAGGAGTTAGATTTGATTGTACATGTGACAAATTTTGATTATGCACCTGGTGGTGGGATTATTCGCTCAATTTTTCTTGGAAATCAGCATAGTATTGCAAAGCTTCGTGAAGGGGCACTTTTCTATGACTTAATTACAACGGCTGCCTTCTTAACCGTATTCATTTACTTTCTAGGCTCATATCTTTATTCAAGATTAGGAATTGAGCAGCTTTATTTTTCCTTATTTTGTTTTTCCTGTGCATTGTACACACTAACACATGGAGAGAAGTTTCTATTAGCCTTGATTAATATGGATTATGTGCCGTTTCAAAAAATACAGATGATGTCGAGCGTTTTGATTGGCCTTTTTCTATTATTGTATTTTTACACCGTCTTACACAAATACATGAACCTGCAGGTAGTAAGAGTGCTATGTGCTTTTGGTATTTTGCTCCTGCTAGTCATGCTATTGCCAGCACCTATTAACTCGAAATTTCAAAATATCAATTCATTATATATTTTTACTAACCTTATTTATATTTTCTATGCAGAACTTATCGCCATTTACCATCGTGCAACGGGGATATTGTATTTAGCCTTAAGCTCATTAACGATTTTGCTTTATTTTATTGTCGCTACTTTAAACACGCATATTAGCTTAGAGTTAAATGCTTTACCACCACTACTTCCATTTATTTGTTTGACAATGCTTTCTTTATATATTTCGCATCGTTTTGCGGACTCTTATTTAGAAAAAGGGAAGCTGACAGAGGCACTGCTTCGCGTCGATCAATTAAAGGATGAGTTTTTAGCAAAAACATCGCATGAATTCCGAACGCCTTTGCATGGCATCATGGGGATTTCACAATCGATGCTTAATACACAAAATACGCCAGAGCAGGAAGAAAAAATGGCGCTGATTTTTAATATTGCGAAACGCCTCTCCTATTTAGTGAACGATATACTTGATTTTTCAAAGCTCAAGGAAAATGAATTAACATTGCGTATGACATCCGTTGATTTATTTTCGGTGACACATATGACCGTTGAGGTGCTGTCTTATACGATTACTAAAAACGTTAAAATCCATAATCGTATTGCACGTGGTACTTTTGTCCAAGCTGATGAAGACAGGCTTCGTCAAATTTTATATAACTTAATTCATAATGCCGTGACATATACGAATGAAGGAAAAATTGAGATTACTTGTTATGAAGAAAAAGAATTTTTAGTCATTAATATTCAAGATACTGGTCATGGTATCGCACAAGAGGAGCTAAAAAATATTTTTGGTGCTTTTCAGCAATCTGAGCATTCGATAGGTGGGACAGGCTTAGGTCTACATATTACAAAGGAGCTTGTCGAACGACAAGGAGGACAAATCCATGTTACGTCTGTCGTTGGACAAGGAACAACCTTCTCTGTCAAATTATTAAAGGCGCAACACATTAACGAAGAGTCTTCTCCTCTACCAATACCAACATATCAACAACCTTTTTTAACATTCCCTTATATCATCGAAAGAAAAGGGATGAAAAAAGTGTTAATTGTGGATGATGATGCAGTTAATTTGAAAGTGTTAATTGATATTTTGGAGCAGGAAAACTATTCTGTGATTGCCATTGATAATGGGCAGCAAGTTTTTGAACAACTGGGGCAGCATCCCGATATTGATTTACTAATTTTAGATATTATGATGCCGAATATTTCAGGTTATGAGATTTGCCAGCAGGTTCGCCAAAGCTACACATCCGTTGAGTTGCCTATTTTAATGTTAACAGCGGCGATTCGTCCAGAGGATATGATAGCGGCCTTTCAATCGGGAGCCAATGACTTCTTGCATAAACCACTCGATATCATTGAGCTGAAGACACGTGTGCGCAATCTCGTTTTATTAAAGGAATCAGCTGAAACTGCAGTTACAATGGAAACAGCATTTTTACAAGCGCAAATTAAACCACATTTTATTTATAATGTGCTCAATTCGATTTTGTCGCTAAGCTATATCGATTTAGAGCAAGCGCGTGCCATGATTACAAATTTCGCTACTTTTTTACGCAACAGCTTTTCATTTGAAAATACGAATAGCCTTGTACCACTTAATAAAGAGCTGGATCTTATACAAGCGTATGTAAATATTCATCAAACAAGGTTCCCATCGCAGCTAGATTTTGATATACAAGTAGATCCTGCAGCCACAAACTGTGTGATTCCACCACTATTGCTTCAACCTTTAGTAGAAAATGCCTTACTTCACGGCTTAAAAACAAAAAAAGAGGATGGCAAGCTATTAATTCAGATTGAAAAAAAACAGCAAGCTGTTCATTTTATTATAAGTGATAATGGGATTGGCATGGAGAAAGAACAGTGTGAGCATCTTTTAGGAGATGAGGTAGGACATAGTCAAAGTGTCGGTTTGCGCAATATTACAAAGCGTTTGAAGAAGTATGAGCATGCCTCAATTACAATTAATAGCGAGATGAATAAAGGAACTACTCTTGAAATTGTGTTCCCGTTTTATTTTAATCGAAAGGAGTGAGCTGAATGTTAACAGTATTCATTGTGGATGATGAAATTTTAGCCATTACTTTATTAGAAGCACTTTTACAGGAAAGTGAACTCGTTCAGATTGTGGGGAAATTTTTAAACCCTTTAGAAGCATTAGAACATATCCCGATTGTAAAGCCTGATATTTTATTTTTAGATATCGATATGGCAGAAATGAATGGTATTGAGCTTGCTACTGTACTTGAGCAAACGGAACAGACCTTTGATATCGTTTTTGTCACAGCCTATGAGCATTATGCGCTAGAAGCATTTAATGTACAGGCGACGGACTATATTTTAAAGCCCTTAGATAAAAATCGATTATTCAAAACGATTGATCGCATCAGACAGCGGAAAAAGCTTTCGCCAAGTACTAAAACATCTACTGAGCATAAAACGATCCATTCATTGCACTTCCATCTTCACTCTGGAAAAGTATCAATCAATGATACGATGCTGACATTAGCAACAAAGGAATTTCAAATTTTATACTTTTTAGCACAACATGCTGGTCAACTATTCCCCGCCTCTGAACTTTACCAGCTTATTTGGGGTGAGGATAGCATGGGACAAACACAGTCTTTAAGAGTGCACATTAGCAATTTGCGGAAAAAGTTAGAAGCCGTCCCTAACCACAACACTAAAATTGCTATGACACGTGGACAAGGATACAGCTTAGTTTTTGAGGATGAATAAACAAAATGCCCCTAGTATCCTTTCACATTGCAAGGACAGCTAGGGGACATTTTCTATTATTTATTTGCCGTTAAAGCTACAGCAATTCCTGCACCAATTTTCGCGTTATGTTTAACTAATGCAATATTTGCATCTAATGATTTGCCTTCTGTTAGCTCTTTTACTTTGCCTAGTAAGAATGGTGTTACATCCTTACCAGCGATGCCTTTTTGAGTTGCTTCTTCTAATGCACCTGCAATAATGCCGTTAATGAAACTTGCTTCCATTGAATGCTCTACAGGAATCGGATTCGCAATGATTGCTCCACCACGTAAACCTAAATTCCACTTCGCACGCATCATTGCCGCTACTTCCTCTGCTGAGTTACCACGGAAGTTTACAGCAAATTCACTTTCTCTCGTAAAGAATGCTGGTAAGACATCTGTTTCATAACCAATCACAGGTACACCTTTTGTTTCTAAGTATTCTAATGTTAAGCCAATATCTAAAATTGATTTTGCTCCTGCGCAAACAACGGCTACATTTGTCATTGCAAGCTCTTCTAAGTCTGCTGAAATATCCATTGTTGTTTCAGCACCACGATGTACACCACCGATACCACCTGTTACAAATAGTTCGATGTCTGCAAGCTCTGCACAAATCATCGTTGCTGCTACTGTTGTCGCACCTAATTTTTTTGTCGCAAGTAAATAGCCTAAATCACGGCGAGAAGCTTTTGCTACACCTTGTGCGTTACCAAACATTTCTAACTCATCATCAGATAAACCGATTTTAATTTGTCCATCAATTAAAGCAATCGTTGCTGGTACTGCACCATTGTCGCGAATAATTTGCTCTACTTCACGCGCTGTTTGTACATTTTGTGGATAAGGCATACCGTGAGAGATAATTGTTGATTCTAATGCAACGATTGGTAAACCTTTTTCCATTGCCTCTAAAACCTCTTGTGAATAAGATAAATATTGTTTCATTGTGAATTCCTCCAATTATTATATTCGTTTTGTGTCACTTGACGTACCGTCGTATTTGCTTGCAATGTTTTCGCGGCGTGATAAAGTGCAAATTGCACCGCTTCATGTAGAGTGTCTCCTTGCATCACACCATGTAAAGTAGCGCTAACAAAGGCATCTCCCGCGCCTGTTACATCTTTCACATCTTCTATTTCATATGCGGCATAATGCTGTAAGCCTGCCTCATCTCCAACTAGCACACCTTGTTCACCTAAAGTGAGAACAACATGCTTTGCCCCTTTTTGTAGCAATGCTTTTACTGCTTCTTCATAACCAGCGTCATCTGTAAATGTCATATGCAAGTATGTTTCCGCTTCATCTCGATTACAAATAAAATAAGTGACACCTTGTAAATCATCAGGCATTCGATTCATTTTAGGTGATGAAACAGGGATAATAGCTAATGGAATATCTCGCTCCTTCGCAAGCTGCTGCACATACGTAACCGTTTCCTTCGGGCAGTTTAAATCAATCACAATTGCTGAAGCGTTTATTAATGTTGCGATATGCTTTTCGAGAAGACTTGGCGTGAGTGCATCATAAATGGCCATATTCGCTAATGCGATAACAAGATCGCCATGTTGATCTAATATGGCTGTATAGGAACCTGTTTGCTCCTCCACCAGCTTTTCTATTACATCTAGCTCAATAAAAGCGCGACTCGCTTGTTCAATCATTTGTGCATCTGCATCTTGCCCAAGTGTCGTTAGCAATTTTACTTGATTACCTAGGCGCCCTAGATTTTCTGCAATATTGCGGGCAACACCGCCGACACTTTCATTGGCTGTTACAGGGTTCGATGTTGCTAACTGAACTTTATTTGTAATATAAAGTTTCCTGTCAACATTTGCCCCACCTATCGCAAGTATAGTTTGCTTTGTTGGTAAGACATATGCCCGACCGACGATTTCTCCTTTTTTTATCAAACCAGAAATAATATTGGCAAGAGCGGGGCGTGACATATTTAATTTCTCCGCCATTTCTTGCTGTGATAAATAAGGATTTCCTCGAATCGATTGTAGGACAAGCTGCTCCTTGTCATTCATTGCAATCCCCTCCAAGAACTTTTGTTTAAATTATAAACTTTTGTTTAGAGGAAGTCAAAGAAATTTTGACGTTGGCAAAATTTCTTTATTAAAAACGCAAAAAAGGCTGTAGGAAAAACCTTGCATAAACAAGCTTTACCTACAGCCTTACTATCTTCAATTATTCATCAATATCGCTGCCGTCTTCTGCCACTAATGGCTGAATTAATACTTCAACACGACGGTTTTTTGCACGACCCTCTGGTGTTGCATTATCAGCAATTGGATCATACTCACTCTTGCCAATTGCACTAAAATAACTTGGGTCTAAATCTGGGTTACTCTCAAGAATACTATCTAAAAATCTAGTTGCTCGCATCCCAGATAAATCCCAGTTTGAGTGAAACTGTGCATTATTCATTGGTACATTATCCGTATGCCCTCTAATGATAATTCTACGTGGTATATCCGAATATAAAATAGTTGATAGTTCCCCTGCGATGGCTTCATACTCGGGCTTGATGTCTGCTCTTCCTGGGTCAAAAAGTATGCTATCACGAATGATAATTTGCACACCGCCATCTTCTACCTTTATCACTTCAAACTGCTCTTCTAGCTCATTGACAGCGATAAACTCCTCTATTCTTCTTAACGTATCCTGTAGCTCTTCTTGATCCCTTACATACTTCATTACTTGATCCGTCACTTCATCACTTATCGCATTTGGATCTGGTACTACAGATGGGTTGTCCATTACACTGATACCGCCATCAAATATTTCGCTAAATACTTCAGATACCCTTTCTAGCTTTTCTTGGTCTACTGAGCTAGAAGCAAATAGTACAATAAACAGCGCCAATAATAATGTCAATATGTCAGCATATGGAACTAACCAAGACTCATCAATATGCTCTTCGTGCTTTTTATGTTTTTTATGCTTCTTTGCCAAGGCCACCCGCCCCGCTTTCCATGATTTGCTTACGTTCTTCTAAAGATAAGTAAGAAGCTAGCTTTTGTTCAATGACACGTGGCGCTTCCCCTTCAAGAACGGATAAAATCCCTTCAACCATCATACGCTTTTGCTTTGCCTCGACAGAAGATTTTCGCTTCAGCTTATTAGCAAATGGATGCCACAATACGTAACCTGTGAAAATCCCTAATAATGTCGCAACGAACGCTGCAGAAATGGCATATCCTAATGCCTCAACATCGCTTAAATCTTTTAACGCAGCAATTAAACCAATTACGGCCCCTAATACCCCTAACGTCGGTGCATATGTACCTGCTTGTGTAAAAATTAAAGCTCCACTTGTATGACGATCTTCCATCGCTTCAACTTCTTCGGATAATACATCGCGAATATAGTCTGCATTTTGACCATCAATTGCAAGCGTTAAGCCATTTTTCAAAAATGGGTCTTCAATTTCTGCTGCTTTACTCTCAAGCGCTAACAATCCTTCACGACGTGCTAAATCAGCCCATTGAGAAAACATTTTAATAATTTCTATGTCGCTAGTTAATTTCGTTTCTGTAAATAGTACTTTAAATAGTTTTGGCACTCGTTTTAATTCCTTCATCGGAAAGGCGATTACTACTGCGGAAATAGTACCAAAAATAATAATTAAAATGGCCGCTGGGTTCGCTAGTGAGCTTAAGCCTACCCCTTTAAGTATCATACCTACAATTAATGAAACAAATGCTAGAACTATACCTATTAACGAGGAAAGATCCATTATGTATACCTCCAATAACCTATACTGTTTTTATTTTATAATTATATTCTATCATTTAGTATAAGCTTATTTACATTTTTTTTCGATGTATTAATGCATTTTTCTATGAATTTCGGTATATTTGATTAGATGGTAGCAATACGATTGCTTTTTATTATAAAAATGATGGAGGACATGAGAAAATGAGCACAGTTTTTGAAAAAAATTTATTAAAATACGCTGAACTCGCTGTAAAAATAGGAGTAAATATCCAAAAAGACCAATTCCTTTTTATTCAAGCTTCTACAGAAGTAGCACCATTTGTTCGTCTAATTACAAAAGTCGCTTATGAAAATGGCGCTCGTCAAGTATTTGTCGATTTTACGGATGATGAAATTGCACGTCTGCGCTATGAATTAGCACCGGAAGATTCATTTGAATTTTTCCCTGAATGGAAAAAGCATGAGCGCGAATGGTTAGCTGAACAAGGCGCTGCATTTATGTCAATTGTTTCTCAAAGCCCAGATTTATTAAAAGGTATTGACACGAAGCGAATTGCAGCAACTCAAAAAGCAGCTGGTACAGCGTTAAATAAATATCGCCAGTATGTACAGTCAGATAAGATTAGCTGGACAGTTGTTGCTGCGGCCTCTCAAGATTGGGCAGCTAAAGTATTCCCTGAATTATCAGCAGACGAGCAAGTAAATGCATTATGGAATGCTATTTTCAAAGCAACTCGTGCTGATTTAGCAAATCCTGTTGAAGCATGGAAAAATCATGATGATGCATTACATGCAAAGGTTGATTACTTAAATGACAAAAAATATGCAAAGCTACACTATATAGCTCCTGGTACGGATTTAACAATTGAATTGCCGAAAGGTCATTTATGGTGTGGTGCAGGTAGTGTCAATGAGCGTGGTCATGAATTTATGGCAAATATGCCGACTGAAGAAGTATTTACAGTACCGCATCAAAAAGGGGTAAATGGCTATGTTTCTAGTACAAAGCCGTTAAGCTATGGCGGTAATATTATTGACAACTTCAAGCTAACTTTTGAAGAGGGTCGCATTGTGAAGGTGGAAGCTGAGCAAGGCGAAGAAATTTTAAAACAATTAGTTGAAACAGATGAGGGAGCACATTATTTAGGTGAGGTTGCCCTTGTTCCACACGAATCACCAATTTCAGCATCTGGTCTCTTATTCTTTAATACATTATTTGATGAAAATGCATCGAATCACTTTGCAATCGGTAGTGCCTATGCATTCTGTCTAGAAGGCGGCAAAACGATGTCATCAGAAGATTTATTAGCAAATGGCTTAAATCAAAGCATTACGCATGTTGATTTTATGGTCGGCTCTGGTGAAATGAATATTGATGGCATTACAGCTGAAGGTCAAAAAGAGCCTGTATTCCGCAACGGGAATTGGGCATTTTAGTGGACATTTCCTTCAAAATGTTGACATAAGTTCAACTATTAAATTTGAATAATATGAATTAGCTCTACTTTGCTAGTAATTTTTCATGTATAATAGTAAATAATGATTGTATGAAGGGAGATAGAAGTAATGTTTATTTTTGATCATCATCATCCAATGACATCTTATTTCTACACAACAGTATTAGGGTTTACAGTAGTCCTTATACTTTCTGTATGGTTCTTTATTCATTACTTACGTGTAGGTTTACAGTCATCTGATTCTACTCGTATCGATGCTAAAAAATAATAAAGTAAGTTTAAGACTGTGTTCATAAGTATGGGCTTATGATACAGTCTTTTTCTATACGAATATTGTCATTTTTTAAGGAAAAGCTGGTGATTTTACTATTTGGCATTCTTTCTATTTTGCTTTACAATTTAGTTGTAAAGGAAAGGGGCAATTATATGACTTCATTAAAAGAAATTTTAAATTTCAATGAATTTTTCGTAGCACATAAACAATATGAGCCTTATATTACGACTAAATATCCTGATAAAAGAATCGTGATCCTTACTTGTATGGATACGCGATTAGTTGAGTTATTGCCAAAAGCGATGAATTTTCGCAATGGGGATGTCAAAATCGTAAAAAGTGCTGGAGCTATTGTCAATCATCCGTTCGGCGGCATTATGCGTAGCTTGCTAGTAGGGGTTTATGCATTACAAGCAGATGAAGTGTATGTTATTGGTCACTATGATTGTGGTATGAGTGCAGTTGACCCTGACCACGTACTTGATAGCATGAGAGAACGCGGTGTTGCTCAAGAAACACTCGATATTATTAGCTACTCAGGTGTTGATTTACGCGAATGGCTGCGTGGCTTTGGCGATGTAACGACAAGTGTTTTAAAAAGTGTGGAGCTTGTCCGTCAACACCCACTTATGCCAAAAGGAATACCTGTTCATGGTCTTGTCATTGATCCAAACACAGGACGTCTTGATTTAATTCAAGATGGTAGCGAGTTTTTATAAAGGCTGAGACAAAAAAATTTCAGCCAAACTAAAATACGAACTATTATGGTATTTTCTATGAAAACCTCATAATAGTTCGTATTTTAAGTTATCCCGTATTAACAGACTGTAAGACCCCTACTTCAAAATATAGGGTAAAGCCAAAATATTTAAGTGGGGGATCAACAGTCTGTAAAAACCCGATTGAGGCCAACAGGATATTGGTCACACAAGCGTTTTCACAGGACGTGAAGTGCTTAGCTTGTATCCCTTTATTAACAATCAGTAGGAGATGAAGAAAACTCCCACTGATTGAAGGTTCACTTTGTTGATAATGATATTTCGCTAGCTTAATCTCTCTTTAGAAATCCTCCATCAACAGTGCAAACATATAATGATCTACCCATTGACCATTAATAAATAATAGCTTGCGTAAGAGCCCTTCCTTCTGGAAGCCTACCTTTTCTAATACACGTATAGAAGGGGTATTAGTCGGTGCTACATATGCCTCAATACGATGCACCCCCACTTGCTCAAAGGCAAATTTCGCTACAATCTTTGCTGCCTCTGTCGCAATGCCTTTTCCTACAAAATGCTGATCCATTGAATAGCCAATAAATGCACTTGAATATGGGAGTCTTTTAACCGCGTATAAAGAAATATGCCCAATTAAGCGATTTGTCCCTTTGACAAATATCCCGAACGAAAACTCTCGCTTTTCTTCTAACAAGTATAAACTTTCCACAATTTTTTTACGTTGTGTTTCTACTGTATAAAAATTAGGATGATGTAGTGGCTCATATGTTGACCAAAAATATTTATTTTCAGATAGCAACACTGCCAAATTAGGTGCATCTGCTTCTACTAAAGTTCGTAAATCACATCGATCACACGCAATAGTAATCACCTTATCACCTTTCTTTTGAAATAAGCTAAAAAAATCTCTCAGCATTTTTTATACAGCGCTCAACTCAAGCGCCTTCTCCTCAAAAAATTTATCCCGTATTAACAATCTTTTACGTGCCAAAAACATAGCGTCAGCAGCAGGATACATGGCTTCCACTTCAAAATATAAGATGAAACGAAAATGTTTAAGTGGGAGATCAACAGCCTGTAAAAACCCTACTTTCGGCCAACATGATATTGGTCAAATAAGTGTTTTCACAGGATGTGAAGCACTTAGCTTGTGCTCCTTTATCACCAATCAGAGGAGGATGAAGCCCCTACTGATTGAAGATTCACTTTATTTACGCTTCTTCCTTTTGCTTTTCACTACGTTTTTCGGTTTAGCTACTTCTTCATTGACTTGCTCAATCACTTCTGTTTCTTCTTCATCTGGCTGTACAACAAATTGATTCGTTAAATGCAGGCCTCTTCTTTCCGCTTCCTTTTCTATATGAGCAAGCGCTTCTTTTAATACTTGCACACGTGCATATAATTTATCATTTCCAGGTATTAAAATCCACGGAGCATTCTCGCTATCTGTTTTAGCAAAGATATCATTAGCCGCTACCATATAATCTTTGAATTTATCTCGGTTGCGCCAATCCTCGTCTGTTAACTTCCAAGCTTTGTAAGGGTCCGCAGCTCGATCATTAAAACGTCTTAGTTGCTCTTCTTCATCGATATGTAACCAAAACTTAATTACGATATAATCGCCATCAGTTAATAATTTTTCAAAACTGTTTATTTCTCCATATGCTCGATCCCACTCTTCTTTCGTTGCAAAGCCTTCTAAGCGCTCAACCAAGACTCGTCCATACCAAGAACGGTCAAATATTGCAATCTGTCCATGCTGTGGTAATTTACGCCAGAAGCGATGCAAATAATTATAGCGAAGCTCATGTGGCTGTGGAGCAGAAATGGGATGTACAACTAAGCCGCGCGGATCGATTCGCTCGGTTAATCGCTTAATTGCGCCACCTTTACCGGCAGCATCCATTCCTTCAAATACAAAAATTAAGCCAATTTTATTATTAAATAAAAATTGTTGTGCATTGAGCATTTCATATTGCAGTACTTTTAACTTCTTTTTATACATTTTCTTGTCCATGCTTAATGTTAAATCTAAATCGCTTAACTTTTTCATTTTTCCCACTCCTTAATTAGTAAATTATTATTATTTTATCCTATTTAGAACGACAATCATATAT
>NZ_PYWN01000179.1 GCF_003049505.1 Metasolibacillus meyeri | reverse complement strand
GCACACATTGTGACTGACGCTACGCTTTCGTCACAGAAAAACCATGTGCTGATATCGAATATTTGTGAAATCACATTTATTTTCGGCCCATAATCAGCGCTGCTTGCTTTAAAATATCGTTCTCTATCAGTAAGCGTTGGTTTTCTTTACGTAAGCGATCCAGTTCTGTTTCTTCCTCTGTACGGTTATCCTTTGCAGCGAAAGAACCTGTTGCCTGATGGTTATCTAAGACTGAAGCAGTTAAATCGTATTCACGGACTGGATAGGCTACACTAAGTTGGACAGTTTTTATAGAGGATAAGGAGAAATTACTAAGCCCTTCAACGAAGAAGAGCTTTATATGGAGCAATGGGCATGATAGCCTCGTTTGGCTAAGCCAGCCCTATTTAGCTGGATTCTTGGCGCAACGAATCATGCCCATAGAGGCTCCATGTCAAGCAACCTGTCCGTCCCTTATGCTGTAAAGGAACCCTTAAAAAAGTTGTCCAAAAGTGTTACCATTCCAGTATTACTATATATTGTTTTCTATTTTTTTGATTTTTTTTTATAGCTTTTAATAATGCTAAACGCCCCCCAACAAATTGACGTCAGCATTATTAGAAGATGGAAGGGCTACGCTTTTATCAGAGAAAAAGTGAGAAGAGCCTGTATTTTTAATATAGGGCATTTTCTAGAATGAGTAAAAATTTATTTATCGATTAAATCATAAGGAGGAAGTTTGAAAGAACAATATATGTAACAAGGCTCTTAATTTTTTTAGAATATTTTTCTAAAAAAGATTATTTATATAATATCTGTCTAATCTATAAACTAAATAAATATTGAAGGAGAGAATATGTTTAACTTTCAAAATATAACTTCTTATGAATTTGAATTACTAGCACGAGATATAATGCAAAAAAAATTGGACATTGAACTAAGAACATATGCAGCAGGACGAGATGGCGGTATAGATATTAGAGGTTTTATTGGCAATGAGATTATTATTCAAGCAAAGCACTATGTCAAAAGTAATTTCTCCAATTTGCGAGGTGCTTTAAAAAAAGAACTAGTAAAAATAAAAAAATTAAAACCTAAAAGATATATAATTGTAACATCTTTTTCATTAACTCCTGATAATGAAGATTACATTTATAATTTGTTCAAAGATTATATGGTAGACAAAAGAGACATTGTGGATATTAATTTTTTAAATACCTTTTTAGAAAATGAAGACAATATAGATATACTTAAAAAGCATAATAAATTGTGGCTAACATCGACAAATGTGTTAAATATGATTTTCAGTAGAGAGATAGATTTTGATTCAAGAAGTTTTATGCAAGACTATGAGGAAAAGTCACGGTTGTTTGTATATTCCAAAGCATATTACGATACTTTAAATATATTAGAAAAGAATAATATTCTTATCTTAGAAGGTGCACCTGGTGTAGGGAAAAGTACTCTTTCTAAGATGTTGGTTGCTGATTTTTGTGAGAAAGGGTATAAATTTCTATATGCAAGTAGCAATTCAATTAGTGAAATTAAGAAGGGCATCACTCCAACAGAAAAAGAAATAATCCTAATGGATAATTTTTTAGGTCAAAGAGTAACTGATATATCCAGTCATTTTTTTAGTGAATTTAAACTCCTAATTGATTTCGTTATTTCT
>NZ_PYWN01000178.1 GCF_003049505.1 Metasolibacillus meyeri | reverse complement strand
TCCTTTGCAATTTCCCACGCACGAACCATAACGTTTTTCATTTCAATTCCTCCCGTTTCATTTTGTTAATTTAATTATAACACAATTGAGATATAATTCAAGTGGAATATAAAATACTTTTTAATTTATTTTTCAAAACAAAAAGCAACTTGTGAATACATAAATTACCTGTCATTAAATAAGAATGTTTGTTCTATAATAAAAGCAAACAAACGTTCTTTGCGAGGAGTGGTAGGAATGCGTGATCAACTTATAAAAGCAATGAAATATAGTCAATTGATTGATGTAATGTATATAGCCAGAGATAGTAAAATCTCAAAGCGTCGTGTGAGAATTATTAAGATAACTGGTGATACCGTGCAAGTGTATTGCTTTAATAAGCGTGCAAAACGTACTTTTATCATCGATAATGTTCTTGCTGTAGCTCCAATCATCAAAAGCGAGAGGAGAGTAATTTAATGTTAAAAGACCGAGGAATAAAGAAATGGCAAGGTATGATGATGACGGAGCATGTGGCTGCATTGCGCAAAATGGATAACGAATTGACGCAGGAACAACCTAAATCGTTGAGCGATTGGGAGCTTGAAGATTTACAAATGACCATCCAAAGAGCTATAAATGAAAATACAGCAATTGTCTTTGACGTGTGGAGAGAAAATGGATATGTGAAATTAGGCGGTACTATAAAATCGATTAATAATAATGCATTACTATTGGAAACATTAAATGAAGTAAAGTCTATTGCATTAAGTGATATACATGGTGCCAATTTGAATGAATATTTCTAAAAGATAAAGGCCACTTTTTAGCGACCTTTATTGAGCATGGAACCTTTTAAATGCGGATTGCTTACGTTCCTCACTCACTTGCGCATAACGTGCTGTTGTATCAGCTTTTTCGTGCCCCATGAGCGCTTGCAAGTCTGCTAGCTCCATGCCGTTGTCAAGCGATAATTGTGCAAATGTGTGACGTAAAATATGTGGGTGGAGGGGCTTCTCTATTTGAGCAGCATCACGAATCTTTTTGATCTGGTATTGTATTCCTTCTTTTGTTAAGCGACGGAATGGTCGGCGCTCACTAACAATGAGGGCAGGACAATCGTCTGTACGAGTGTCCAAATACTTTTTGAGATAATACTTAGCCTTTTCACTTAAGTATACACGACGTTCTTTGCTGCCTTTTCCGTAGACAATAGCGCTGCTGCTCTGCCAGTTGATATCGTCTATGTCCAATTTGCGCAGTTCGTCCAGACGACAGCCTGTCGAGTAAAACACCTCAATCAATGCCCTCTGTCGTGCATCCTCGCATGCTGCACGTACTTTTTCAAGTTCAATGATTGTTAAGCCTTCACGAACTTTTTTCTCTAAACGTGGTCGCTTGATTTTCAAGCAAGGGTTCTTTAAAAGCTCTTCTTCCTTAACTAACCAGGTGTAAAAGCTTGAAAGTGTATCTATTTTCGTTACAATCGTACTTATTTTAAGATGGCTATGCGCTGCTAAGTAAGCTCGTATATCCGCAGTTGTTGCTTTTAGCAAGTTTTTGTTTAATTTATTTTTAAAGCGATTAAGCTCATAACGATAATTTTTAAGTGTATGTTGAGAGTAATTTTCAATCTGTAAACTACTTAAAAACATATGGATGTAATCCGTGTTGTCGTTATTGGTCATTTCGCTGTCTTTGGCTTCAATTCGATAGTTGGATAATAAATCATCTAAATAATGAGCGAGTTTCACATGGTCATATTCAGTGGCAGCAACCATTTTTACAGTAGTTTCGATTTCATGGATTAAATGAAGTTTCGACAAGATTATCACTCCTTATATTTGTTTGTAGTTATATAATATAACTTTATAATTATATTGTAAAGTTTTTTATAATTTTAAAGTTATAAAATATTTATTTTCGGTTATACTTAAGGTATAGTGTACTTAATAGATTTAAAAAAGGGGTGTGAAAAATGGCAATGTCGAACAAAATTAAGACGCTACTCGCTGCATCTGATATGACAATCTCGGAATTAGCCGAGAAATTAGGAACATCGCAGCCAAATTTGTCAGGGAAATTAAAGCGAGATAACTTTAGTGAGAAAGAGCTTTTACAAATTGCAGAAATATTAGGTGTAGGCTTGGAAATACATTTCATATTAAAAGATGGCCGTAAAATATAAACGTTAAATAAACCCAGACACTCTCAAGTTGAATATTTCAACATGGGCGGTGTCTGGGTTTATCTATTTTGAACATATGAAAAAAACATCTGTATTGTCTTTGATACAGATGCTCATAATTTTATTTGTATTTATATAAGATTGGTCGCTCTTTTCCTCAACACCAAAAATCAAATTATCCATAAACAAACAATTTTTATTGGCTCGCTTAATGCGAGCATAGTCCATCCGAGAGAACTGTATCGCGAAGCTATCAAGCGTTCCGCTGCTTCAATTATTTGTGCACATAACCATCGTGCGACATGTTCGTAACTGAAAAGGTTACGCATGCTGTCTGAACGTCTTTAAGACAAGTAAGAGAGTTATGAACTCTTTATTCGATAGGTGAAATGAGAGGGTAACGCCTTGAAATGCCTACCCTAATACTCCGACATGCGTCATTTTTTTGTGTATAAGAATGGGGTGTGAAGCTCGGTGAAGTCGGCTGAATGCTACCGTAGTGCTAGGAATAGCAACCGAAATGTCACTAGAGGTAGTGGCTGTAGCGGATAGGTCGGGGGTCGTTAAAAACCTAATATGGTGAGAATGTGGTTAAACACTGGCGAACTAGCGAATGAAATATCTGTGAGTGTGACCATTTAGAAATGAGTGGGCTTGTTGGAAGATACAAGCGTGTTCCGTGGGCGAGTAAGTATGATGGTTTCGAAAGCACCATGCACTGTTAAAGGCGGTGGAGAGGACACCAGATAAGAGTTAGCACCTACGTTAGGACATAGATAGAGTAAAGGGAACGTGGAAAGCTACTGACATGGAGTGGACACACACGGATGAAGTGGTAGGAAGAAAAAGGAGTAATCTATAACTTCCTTTTATGGTAGTGAGAGTAGAGGCATGAGCGTTGAAGCTTCTGTAATGGAAGTAGAGCAACAGCCTCAAGTCGTTATATCTAAACTATTAAAACTCAAACACCTCAAAGATTCTCGTACGACTCAAAAGGTCACGAATCATGAATGGAGCGTGATAGACTTTGAGAGATAGTGCATTTCAATTGAGAAAAATGAAAGAGTGGAGTAACGATAGAATGCCGTGTGCAATGAAAGTTGCATGCACGGTATGGAGCAGGGGAAAAGGTGGAGATAACATCAAAGCCTTACCTATTGCTATCTTCTGGCAATGCTACACCAAGCCCTGAGGATATTGAAGTAACACAGCGATTGCAAGAGGCAGGACTAATTATTGGCATCGAGCTTCTTGATCACGGTGTGCGTTGTTCCTAGACAATCTGCATAGAAATGTGCAATAAAACTAGGCAAAGATATGTATCTTTGAACTTTACGCCTGAATAGGTTGGTTAAATTCCAACTCATCGTTAAATGTTGGTAACGATGCTCTGAGGCTCCGACATGCACAGATGGTTAACTACTTTTGTGTATGAAGCTCGGTAAAGTCGCTTAAAAACAGACCTGCGAAGTGGTTAGTGAAGTAAGCGGGAGGCTATAAAACTGTCATGCTGACTCACCAGGAATCCTCGTATGTACGGCTCGTAAAGGCACCGGGAAACGAAATGAAGTTTCTCGCTTCGAATTAATGAAGTTTAATCGTGGGTTTTGTATTTGTGGTTGCAAAATCTGTACTACTCCGGCAAAGGAATAGTGTCTTACGTCCTGCCAACAGTGGACAAAAAGATGGTTAACGGGTTAAAGAGGACAGCTAAAACAGTCATGAAAAGCTAGGGTGTAAGGAACAACGGAACCACAGAAGATGATGACAAGAGGAGTTAACCTCAAAGCATCTAAATTGTAGGAAATGACAATTGAATCTGTGGGGCAGCAGCCCGTAGTAGTGTTGAAATTTCTGTAATGGAAATGGAGCGAAGGGGCATAGTCAGTTTCATTTTTTTAGTAAATTCAACTCGTTAGGGAAGTCGCTTGAGCACACCTGATTAAAACCTTGCATACTCCCCAGAAGGCGGATTCGCAATGGAACAACAATCTAACTAACTAAAAACCGAACAGGAATTACAAGAAAAGCAGGATGAGCTTTATAAGAAAACTATTGAAAGTATACAACAGACAGGAAAATTGTCCGGCCACAAAAACTTACTTGAACTAATGGCAAGCGAGACAACGATTGTAACGGCTATCCACTGAATCAAAGTAAACAAAGGAAGTCGTACTTCTGGTAGTGACCATAAGTTAATAAAGCCGGACATTCTATAAAAAGATTATCATAAGATTATACATTTCTTTAAGGACAACCGATATTGTACACATTATTGGATAATAATCGAAGGTGATGTAAGTAAATTCGTCGAGTATGTATAGCAATACTTCAAGGGGAGAATATTCGAATTCATCATATTAACCCCAGACTTCCATTAGAAGAAATAAATCGAGTACCAAATCTTGCATCCATGCACGAGCATTGCCACCAAATGATTCATAGCACAAAATATTATTCCTTAGTCGGAAAAGCAATATGGAAAAAATCCTAGGTTTTAGAGAAAAGTTGAACTTTACCTAAAGAAAGAGATTGATGGAACGCCGTATGAGGTGAAAGTCTCACGTACGGTGTGAAGTGGGGGAAAAGAGCTCCAAACGAGTAATGTCGCGGTTGTCTCTTACCTATCACTATTAATTATCGGCAATCATCAATACATCAGCATGAAAGAAAAAGGATATATGTAGTTGAGCGAGTTTAAATTGAACAGTGCGGGAGAACGATAGATCTTAAATTTAATCAATGAAATCAAATATTCTTTGATTCAAATTTAATGGTAACTTTAGCAGACTGCTTAATTTATCATGTCCACATCATCTTAGAGTTGCCATTTAATCAATGCACTTTCGAAGAAGTTGTAAAAGATTATATGGCAACACTTTGTATTTTTATTGGAATTTCCTGAGCGATTTTCTTGTAAAATGAAGGACTTGTAATATGATTAAGTAAAAGAAATGGAGAATTATTTAATGTTATGGTTAATAACTAGTGGATTTCTTTTAATGTTTATAGTATTTACAGCTAGTGGTACTTACTTGCTAAAAATGAAAAAGAAGAAAAATGGATATATCACGGCAATAGGGGTAGGGTTTCTATTGTTAGGGCTATTTACATTGATGATGGAAATAATATACCTGTTAAAATAAAATACAGGCACTCGGAACTGTATGAATTTTGATTTTATTGTGTTGTATTGGTCCATCCCCGACTTTTGGTGATGAACCTTAATATAATTAATTTGTATGAAAAATGGAATTTCTTCTTGTATAATTTAAGAAGCGTGAGAAAAATTCGTCTTATGAACGAACCTTTCTCGCGCTTTTTCGTCATAATTTTGCAATGTAACTGTAAAAATAGTGGGCGATTTTTCATTTGTTTCATACTGTTAGAACGAATACAATAGAAAAGTGGATAAAAGAAATCGATATTTATCGTATTTAGCAATATATCACACTATAATTTTTAGCTTTTATCCGCTATAATTAAGCGTATCGTTTAGATAAGCATTATGCTGTAAATAATATGGTGACATAACAGCTTCGTTACAAAAAAATAAAAAAACACGGTTTATTAGGAAAGGAAGTACAGAAATTGTTCGGAATTGGAAATAAAGATGTCGGGATTGACCTAGGCACAGCAAATACACTAGTTTTTGTTAAAGGAAAAGGAATTGTTTTACGTGAGCCTTCAGTAGTGGCGAAAAATGTCAAAACAGGCGATATTGTGGCAGTAGGTAATGATGCCAAAAATATGATTGGACGTACACCAGGCTCCATTGTAGCAATTCGTCCAATGAAAGATGGCGTAATCGCAGATTTTGATATTACAACAGCGATGATTCAATATTATTTAAAAGAAGCGTTAAAAAACTCAGGCTCAAATTGGAAAAAGCCAAATGTTATGATTTGCGTGCCATATGGCATTACGTCAGTTGAACAGCGCGCAGTAATTGACGCATCACGTCAAGCTGGTGCTAAGGATGCATTTACAATTGAAGAGCCTTTTGCTGCAGCAATTGGTGCAAATTTACCAGTGTGGGATCCAACAGGTTCGATGGTCGTTGATATCGGTGGCGGTACAACCGAAGTAGCCGTTATTTCACTTGGTGGTATTGTAACGAGTGAATCAGTTCGTATTGGCGGTGATGCGATGGATCAAGCAATCATTGCTTATATTCGCAAAACATATAATTTAACGATTGGTGAGCGTACAGCTGAGGCAATTAAAATGGAGATTGGTAGTGCACGTGCGGAAGGAAATACAGCAACGATGGATATTCGAGGGCGTGATCTTGTTACAGGTTTACCGAAAACAATTGAAATTTCTGCACAAGAGATTTCAGAGTCTTTACGTGAAGCAGTAACAGCCATCATTGATGGTGTGAAGCGTACATTAGAGCAAACGCCACCTGAATTATCAGCAGACGTCATGGAGCGAGGCATCGTTTTAACAGGCGGTGGTGCGCTATTGCAAAACTTAGATAAAGTCATTAGTGCTGAAACAAATATGCCCGTATTTATTGCTGAAAGTCCATTAGACTGTGTTGCGATTGGAACAGGTAAGGCGTTAGACAATATCGACTTAATTCGCGCACAGCAATTAAAAGGATAAGGTGATGAAGCAATGCCACATTTTTCAAATAAAAAAATTATCGTGTTATTAGTTAGCACAGTTTTTCTAGTGGCATTGATTGGCTTCTCGTTAAGCAACCGTCATAATGCAACATTACCACAACAAATTATTAAAGATACTGTTGGCTTTGCACAATCCCTTGTCGCAAAGCCAACAAGTTACATAACAGGTATTTATGGTAATATCGAAGCCTTGCTAAATACGTATGATGAAAACAAACGTTTGAAAAGTCGACTTGAAGATTTTGTTGTTTTACAATCTGAGGTTGATGGATTGAAGTCAGAAAATAAAAAGCTTCGTGAGTTAATTGACAAGGAAGAAAGCTTGCGAGATTATCAGCCGATTCATGCAACTGTAATTGCGCGAAACCCTGATCAATGGGAAGAGAAAATTATTTTAAATAAAGGCCAAGTTCATGGGATTGAAAAAAATATGGCTGTCATGACAGCACAAGGATTAGTTGGTAAAATTATTGCTGTGACACCATTTACATCTGAAGTGGAGTTGCTATATACGAACAATGCAAATTATCGTGTATCGGCACTTGTACAAGGTGAAAGCGAAGATATTTCTGGTTTGGTTGAAGGATATGATGATGAGCGTAACGAATTAATTTTAAAGCGCATTAATTCTAGCTTTGAAGTGAAAGTTGGCGAGCAGGTTGTATCATCAGGTTTAGGTGGTATTTTTCCGAAAGGTATTTTAATTGGTGAAATAACAGAAGTGACAACAGAAGATTTTGGCTTAACAAAAATGGCATACGTCAAGCCGTCGGCAGATTTTTCAATGCTGGAAAATGTGATTATTGCTAAACGTCAAATGACTTCAGTTGATGGTTCAGACGGCAAAGGAACGAATGTGAATTTAACTGATCCGCCAGAGGAAGAGGGAGAGGAATAGATGTTTATTCGTTTACTCATCCCGACAGTTGCAGTATTATTATTTTTATTAGAGCCAATGTTCGCGAAGTTCTCACGGATTGTGATAGGTGAACAACTCGTTTTTTTAGTACCGCGTTTTTTAATTTTATATTTAATCTTTGTCGCAATTTACTATAATCGTAAACGGGCGGTACTGTATGGTCTGTTTTTTGGATTGTTGTATGATGTGTTTTATATTGATATTATTGGGTTGTACACATTTTTATATCCATTGATATGCTTTCTTGCGGGTTGGAGTGTAAAATACGTTCATCAACATTTGATTATTACTACTATATTGGCAGTTATGCTTGTTGCATCGATGGAAGTTGTCCTATATGAATTTTTCTTTTTAATCAATTTCACCCCGATGACCTTCGAGACGTTTCTTAATAGTCGCTTAATCCCGACAATTGTTGCTAATCTTTTATTTTTAGCAATGCTTGGTTGGGTGTTTAAATATGTAATTAACAAGCGAGTTTTACAGCGTGCACGTAGTGGGGCTTAACGTAATAATACTGATTGATCTCCATTCATCATTGGACTAAGTAGCCATTCAAACATGTACAATGATTGTGTAATTTGTGGATAGATATTAAAAAAATTCCTGCGTGGACTCGAAAAGCGCTAAACTAGAGTTAACCTTGGCGCAATGGATAATTGATAATGGAGTGTGAGGTGGCATACTATCATGAAAAAACAGCTCGTCCATATTAAAGGAACAAAGGACGGTTTAATACTTCGGCTTGATGATCAATGTGCCTATACAGAGCTGTTAGAGGAGCTAGCACACAAAGCTTCTGAAGGTGGAATTGAAGGGAAATTAGACGTGCAATTACATTTAGGTACCCGTTATTGCACAAGTGCACAAAAAAAAGAGCTTATTCAAATTGTGCAGCAACAGGGAAACTTAATTGTTTCAAAAGTGCAAAGTGATGTATTAACAATTGAAGAGAGCAATCAAAAGGTACTACAAAAAAAGTGCGATACATATGTCGGCATTGTGCGTTCAGGCCAAGTGCTTAGAGCTACAGGTGATATTATCGTGCTAGGGGATGTCAATCCAAATGGCCGTATTGAAGCTGGTGGCAATATTTATGTTCTCGGTAAGCTAAAAGGCATTGCACATGCTGGTGTAGAAGGCAATGAAAAAGCGGTCATTACAGCCTCTCATTTTGAGCCGACACATGTCTTGATCGCAGACCATGTGGAAGTAATGTCAAATGAGCAGCAAGTGGTTAAGGATAATACGGACCAGCTATGTGCGTATATTAATGAAAGCGGGACAATTTCTTATGATCGTATTCAAAAAGTAAAGGAAATCCGTCCATCTTTTACAACATTTAAAGGGGGAAGCTAATGTGGGAGAAGCAATCGTAATCACTTCGGGAAAAGGTGGCGTAGGAAAAACGACAACAAGCGCTAACCTCGGTACTGCATTGGCTCTTCAAGGAAAAAAAGTATGCTTAGTAGATACAGATATTGGTTTGCGTAATTTAGATGTTGTGTTAGGTTTAGAAAATCGTATTATTTACGATTTAGTTGATGTCATAGAAGGTCGCTGTAAAGTGCATCAAGCACTTGTAAAGGATAAGCGAGTAGATGATAAACTTTTTTTATTACCCGCAGCTCAAACAACAGATAAAAACGCTGTGACGCCTGAGCAAATGAAGAGCTTAATTAGCGAATTAAAAAGCGATTTTGATTATGTATTAATCGATTGTCCAGCTGGAATAGAGCAAGGCTATCGCAATGCAGTAGCTGGAGCAGATCGAGCAATCGTTGTGACGACACCAGAAATTTCTGCTGTGCGTGATGCTGATCGAATTATCGGACTTTTAGAGCAAGAGGAAATCGAAGCACCTAAATTAATTATTAACCGTGTTCGTCAGCATTTAATGGCATCGGGAGATACGATGGACATTACGGAAGTGACAACACATCTATCCATTGATTTAATCGGTATTATTATCGATAGCGAGGATGTGATTAGCTCGTCTAATAAAGGTGAGCCAATCGTTATGGATCCGAATAATAAAGCTTCTTTAGGTTACCGCAATGTTGCGCGTCGTATTTTAGGGGAGTCTGTGCCACTGATGTCGATAGAGCCAGAAGCGAAAGGCGTATTTGCAAAAATTAAATCCCTATTTACGAAATAGGATGTAGAAGCTGTCAAGAAGGATATTTCTTTTGACAATTCTAATCTCTATGTTAACTATTTTGAGGAATTCGGTGTACTGTCTACCATTCCTAATGCAAAAAGGATGTCTCAAAATGACTTTGGGCTACTTTTTTTAAATCATTTTCTTTCATATTATTTAATCCGCATTTGCAAAAAAGCAGTGCGGTTTTTTTGTAGGCTAGCGCATATACTGTTAAAAACGATAGGATGGTGGCATGAAAAGATGGCGGTGGGGAATTGCCTTTATATTTTGTGTAGTTGTGTGGGGAACAACACAATTGCCAGAAACGAAAACGACGAGTGTTATTAAACGTATCGTTTATAGTCAAGACGACTTAACCTTTATGCGTAATACGCTGCGGAACATCACGATTTTCGAAGGGAAGAAGGTAGAGGTAGCCGATTATCCAGAGCGTAGAGAAATGCTTAGCTTCACAGCTATTCAACCAAGTGATCAAGGATATTTAATGACCTATGAACAAGCGGTAAATCTTTTTGCATTGCAAAATGGGATTGTCGTATTTACTGGTTACACGAAAGAAACAGGACAAACTATTTCGATTTTTTATGATGATAACACAACGGTCACATATGGTTTTATCGATAGTTTTTCATTGTTGCCATATACAACGATTGCGACAAATGAACATGTCGCAACAAAGCAAGCAGGTGATTTATATGTTCGTATAGAGAAAGATAGCCAAGTGCTTGATTTAGAACAAACATTAGCTTGGCTAAATGAGCAGATGTAGTATGCTCCGCATAACAATTCATCCTTTATTGCTTGTTGTGTTGTTGACAATGGTTTTTACGGGTAATATCGCACTTTATAGTATTATTTTATGCTCATTAATCATTCATGAAGTAGGGCATTTATTAGCAGCGAAGGCTGTTGGCTTACAGCTCAAAAGTTGTGTGATTATGCCCTATGGAGGGGAGATTAAGCTACAGCAAGAGGGAACATACTTACAAAAGCTCATTATCGCATTTGGCGGACCTTGTGCAACGCTTATTGGAATGGCGAGCTGTATATGGTTACCACCTCTTCTTGCGGAACCCTTTTTGAAAGCGCAATTTTATTTATTATGCTTAAATCTATTGCCATTTTTACCGCTTGATGGAGGGAAAATTATTTGTTATACGCTGCTTACATTATTTCCAAGAGCGAAAATTTATGAGGTTTTTTTATCGCTTTCACTCTGTTTTTTTACTATAATTGCAGTAGTCGCATTCATGTTGCTGCCAAAGTCTCTTCCCATTCTACTATTGAGCATTTTATTATGGATGAATGTACTAGGGGAATGGAAGTATCGAAAATACCATATTGCTTATGAGAAAATTGTTTTGAATAGGTTGACGTAGTATTTTTCTTATGGTAGTATTTTAATGTTATTGTTTGTAGCACCCGCTACAACCGCACTGGCAAGGTGCCTAAGATTAGCAGAAAATTTGCTAACACCTTGATAGTAACAGGCGAGTCTTAGTCTAAAGAGGAGGTGCATTTTAATGTACGCAATTATTGAAACTGGTGGTAAACAAATCAAAGTTGAAGCAGGTCAAGAAATCTATGTTGAAAAACTAGGTGTAGCTGCTGACGAAGTTGTAACATTTGACAAAGTT
The DNA here is from genome assembly GCF_003049505.1 of Metasolibacillus meyeri. Taxonomy (GTDB): domain Bacteria; phylum Bacillota; class Bacilli; order Bacillales_A; family Planococcaceae; genus Metasolibacillus; species Metasolibacillus meyeri. Next base: position 5,356 of record NZ_PYWN01000178.1, on the reverse strand, counting down.
TTATTCGTAGGTGGAGAAACAGTTAAAGTTGGTGCTCCAACTGTTGCTGGTGCAACTGTTACAGCGAAAGTTGTAAAAGAAGGTCGCGCTAAAAAAATTACTGTTTTCAAACTGAAAGCGAAGAAAAACTACCGTCGTAAACAAGGTCATCGTCAACCATACACAAAATTAGTGGTTGAAACAATCAACGCTTAATTTTAGAGGTGAACCGCATGATTACGGTAACTATTTATAGCGATGAAAATCGCAAATCGTATGGATTTGAAATCTCAGGTCATGCCCTGTCTGACGTTTACGGACGTGATTTAGTATGTGCTGGCGCATCTGCCATCGCCTTTGGTGCTGTCAATGCTATTCCGCAACTTACAGGAATCACACCTGAAGTAGAGCAGGGGGAACAGGGAGGCTACTTAAAAGTAACGATCCCGAATGACTTAGAGTCTGAAACAGACGATAAGCTTCAAATGATTCTGAATACTATGGTGACACAGTTTTATACGATGACAGCTAGTTATTCAGACTTCATTGAATTGAAATATAAAATGGTCTAGGAGGTGCATCGCAATGAACTTATTATTATCATTAGACTTACAATTTTTCGCATCTAAAAAAGGTGTAGGTTCTACAAAAAACGGACGTGACTCTGAGTCAAAACGCCTTGGCGCTAAACGTGCTGATGGTCAATTCGTAACTGGTGGTTCGATTCTTTACCGTCAACGCGGTACAAAAATTTACCCAGGTACAAACGTAGGCCGTGGTGGAGATGATACTTTATTCGCTAAAGTTGACGGCGTTGTTAAATTCGAACGCTTAGGTCGCGACAAGAAACAAGTATCTGTATACCCAACAGCTCAAGAAGCATAAGGGTTGCAAAATAGGGGCTGACGCGTAAAGCTTATACTTACGCGTCAGCCTTTTTTCTATCAATGGATGATTGAAATTTTCTTAAGTATTGAAAAGCGCAAATTTTTCTATGTTGTTTTAGGGAAAAAAGCTGCAAAACTTGTTATACTAATAACGATACTGATTGGAGTGTAGTACATGACAATAAAGCCGTTAACCATTAATGAAGTATTGCGTTTTGCCAATCACGATTTTTTAAATCAGCTAAATTTAATTCAAATGAATTTAGATTTACAGCGTATTGAAGAAGCAAAGCAAATCATTAAAGATATTGCAAATGATAGTAAAATGCTATCAAATATCAATAAATTGCAGCTACCACGAACTTCAGAATGGCTGCAAACATTTGCTTGGCGCTTCCCAGCGATTGAATTAAAGCTTTATAGCGATGTCAAACAAGCGGTCAATCAGCCAACGCTTGATGAAACGATAGTGCAATACTTGGAAAATACAGTTATCCATATTTATGATGGGCTCGATGCATATGCTGAGCATCAGCTTCAAATTGTAACAAAATCAGATACGGCGCAATTTCAGTTGATTTTTCATTTGACTGGTAATTGGGAGCAAACGCCGCTATTAAAAGAAATAGAACATATGTGCATTGATATGATAGAAGTGACCCAAAACTCGTTACACTATGTATTAAGCGCAGGACTGGAGTGAAAACAATGTTTGTCGATCACGTGAAAATTTATGTAAAAGGTGGCGATGGCGGAGATGGTATGGTTGCCTTCCGTCGTGAAAAATATGTACCAAATGGTGGCCCAGCTGGTGGTGATGGTGGTCACGGTGGGAATGTTGTATTCCAAGTCGATGAAGGCTTACGTACATTGATGGATTTCCGCTACAAGCGTCATTTTAAAGCAGAGCGCGGAGAGCATGGGATGAGTAAAGGCATGCATGGGCGCAAAGCAGAAAATTTAATTGTTAAAGTACCGCCAGGAACGGTTGTTATGAATGCAGAAACAAAGACAGTTATTGCGGATTTAGTTGAAGATGGCCAAACAGCAATTATTGCGAAGGCTGGTCGAGGCGGTCGAGGCAATTGCCGTTTTGCAACACCCGCAAACCCTGCACCAGAGCTTGCGGAAAAAGGTGAGCCTGGGCAAGAACTGGACGTTATACTTGAATTAAAGGTATTAGCTGATGTTGGGTTAGTAGGCTTCCCTTCTGTTGGGAAATCAACACTTTTATCAGTTGTGTCAGCAGCTAAGCCGAAAATTGGTGCCTATCATTTTACGACAATTGTACCGAACTTAGGAATGGTCGAAACAGAAGATGGTCGTTCATTCGCTATGGCTGATTTACCAGGGCTTATTGAAGGCGCACATCAAGGTGTCGGTCTTGGGATGCAGTTTTTACGACATATTGAGCGCACGCGTGTAATTGTCCATGTCATCGATATGAGCGGCATGGAAGGTCGTGACCCGTATGAGGATTACATCACAATCAATGATGAGTTGAAACAGTATGATTTGCGTTTAACAGAGCGTCCGCAAATTGTTGTAGCCAATAAGATGGACATGCCTGAAGCGGAGGAGAATTTGCAAAAGTTCCTTGAAAAAGTAGGAGATAGTGTGAAAGTATTCCCTGTTTCTGCGGTATCACGTCAAGGGTTGAAGGCAGTGCTGTTTGAAGTGGCAGATTTACTTGAAGTAACGCCACAATTTGAGCTTCATGAGATTACCGAAGAGGAATCTGATGCAACAGTGCTTTATAAATATGAAAAACAAGGTGAAGACTTTGATATTACGCGTGATGATGATGGTGCATTTGTATTGTCAGGCTATTCAATTGAACGTCTGTTTAAAATGACAGACTTTAGCCGTGAAGATGGCATTAGACGCTTTGCTCGTCAATTGCGTGCGATGGGTGTCGATGATGCACTTCGTAAGCGTGGCGCGGAAAATGGCGATACAGTTCGCTTAATGGAATTTGAATTTGATTTTGTAGATTAATGCTCGGGGGTAGGAAAGATGAAAAACGTAGCAAATCAGCGCTATTATTTAGTGCGTGAGGATGTTTTGACAGATGCGATGCAAAAAACATTAGAGGCAAAAGAATTATTACAAACAGGTGCTGTCGCCTCAATTTGGGATGCGGTGAAAGAAGTTGACTTATCACGTAGCGCATTTTATAAATATCGCGATGCCGTTTTTCCTTTCCACTCTATCGTGCAAGAGCGAATTTTGACATTATTTTTGCAACTGCAAGACCGTAAAGGCTCCTTGGCTAAATTGCTTGAAACGATTTCGGAGGCACATTGCAATGTGTTAACGATACACCAAACGATACCGATTCAAGGGAGAGCAAATGTTACGCTGTCATTGGATGTAACAAATATGAATGTCGATTTAAATGAATTAATTCGAATTTTAAAGCATCTTGATTTTATTGAATCAGCGGAAGTAATTAGCTCAGGCGCTTTATAAGGGAGGAGGTGTCTAAAAAAGCACCTCCTTGCACTGAGTAATCATTAGTAGTTGTCTGAAAGGGGAATAACTTTTGGACAGCTCTATCTTTTTCTATATAAAAACTGAAAATTTCGAAATAAATAGTTAGGAGGCTATTCAATGTCAACACAAAATTGGGAAAAGCGTATCGCTTACTTAGGACCAGAAGCATCATTTACATATTTAGCGACAAAGGGCTTATTCCCAAATGATTGGTTAATGCCACAAGCATCAATCCCGGAATGTATTGAAGCGGTGGCAGAGGGCAGGGTGGAGCTAGCTGTTGTGCCTTTAGAAAACGCTTTGGAAGGATCGGTGCCTTTAACGGTTGACTATTTATTCCATGAGGCAGACCTTTATGTTGTTGGGGAAGTGACGTCAAAAATTCAGCAGCATTTAATGGTGCATCCAGCGCAAGAGGAAAATTGGCAAAGCATTGAAGCGGTTTATTCACATCCACATGCATTGGCGCAATGTCATAAATATTTATTTTATCGTTTTAGTGGTGTACCATTGCATCAATACTCATCAACTGCTGCAGCAGCAAAGCTTGTCGCTGATACACCAGAACGATGCATTGCAGCGATTGCCAATAGCGCAGCAGCAGAAAAATACGGACTAACGATTGTTGAGAACAATATTCATGATTTCCATTTTAATCATACGCGTTTTTTTGTCTTATCGAAGGACAATGTTCGCTTATCTAAAGTGGATAGTGAAACGACAAAAACAACATTTATGGTGACATTGCCAACGGACGTATCTGGTGCATTGCATCAAGTGCTATCCGTATTTGCATGGCGCAAGCTGAATTTAAGCAAAATTGAATCACGTCCATTGAAGACGGGCTTAGGTGATTATTTCTTTATTGTTGATGTTTTAGCGGATGAAGAAGAGACGATGATGAAAGGTGCCGTAGAGGAGCTGCACGCACTTGGCTGTACAGTGAAATCACTCGGTACATATTATAGTTACACAACACCAGAATGAGGTGAGAGATATGGCGATTGTATTGTTTGATGGAGAATGTCATTTTTGTGATGCAAGTGTACAATTTATTATTAAGCGAGATCCGCAAGCGTATTTCCATTTTGCTTCGTTGCAAAGTGAGGTTGGACAGGAGTTATTAGCACGCTACAATGTACCACCAACAGATAGCATCGTCCTAATCGAAAAAGAACGTTATTATTTACAATCAACAGCCGCTTTAAAAATTGCACGACATTTGCAAGGTGGCTGGCGTTTTGCTTATATATTGATTGCTGTACCTGCTACTATCCGAAATATTGCTTACAATATAATCGCAAAAAACCGCTATAACTGGTTTGGAAAAAAGGAAGTATGTGAGCTACCATCACCCGATATACGCAAGCGATTTTTATAAAAATAAATAAACCGCATGAAATCAAGAGATTGAACTGATTTCATGCGGTTTTTGGATTATTGTTCTTCGATTTTTAAAGATGTAGGGGACGGGCAAGTTCCTGTTGGACATGTGAGAGTTCCTTTATACAAAGCTACAACATACATTGGATCCCATATATATGGAACTACATTTTGTAACTGTAAATTGCCATACCATCCATATTGATCTTGATAGTAAAGAATTGTAGGAACAGATTCGGTTTTATGATAAAACTTCTCATAAGTATATGATCTTGTAATGCTCATTGTATTTACTTCAAGAGAAGTTTTATTTAAAGTCTCAGCTTGAACAGGAGCGGTAGAAAACCCACCAAAAAGTAAACTAATTGATAAGAGTACTATAGCTATTTTTTTCATAATTGAACCTCCTTGTATATTTTAGTTTATAGTAAGTTATATGGTAAAAAATATATAACTGATGTTTAATATAATCAATCTCTTTTTGCACCGTCAACATTCCACCAAAAAACCGCCATTTTACCTGCGAATTGTAAAATAATAAAAAATATCTATACTTTCCAATTTATTTAGTTAAAATAATAGATATTAAGATAGGAATATAACAAGTTATT
>NZ_PYWN01000177.1 GCF_003049505.1 Metasolibacillus meyeri | reverse complement strand
TTGACCCTTTGAACCTGATCTAGGTCATACTAGCGTAGGGAAGTAATGGTGAACGATACGTATATAATTTGTATATTTATTCAACCATTCCCTATTTTAGTGGAATGGTTTTTTGTATATTTTCAAAATTATAGAGGAGAGTAGATGCTATGACATTTTCTAATCGTTTATTTAAAAAAGTGGAGCCTGTATGGAATAGTTACTTAGAACATCCTTTTGTAAAAGGCATTGGAGAAGGGTCCCTTGATAAGGAGAAATTCATCCATTACATGAAGCAGGACTATGTTTATTTAATTGAGTACGCTAGAATCTTTGCAATTGGCAGTGCGAAGGCTAATGATTTAAAAACAATGACTATTTTTGCAAATTTATTGCATGGAACAATGAATTTTGAAATGGATTTACACCGTGCGTATGCAGCGAGATTTGGCATTTCGAACGAAGACTTAGAAAATACAGAGCCATCAGCTACAATGACTGCATATACAAGCTATATGCTAAACCAAGCACAGATAGGTGGCGTAGAAAATACGATTGCAGCCGTTTTGGCATGTGCATGGAGCTACAATTGGATTGGTAAAAAGTTAGCTGAATGGCCTGGGGCGTTAGAGCATGAGTTTTATGGAGATTGGGTTAAAACGTATTCTTCCGACGAATTTACTAAAATTGCTGAAGACTGCATCGGTTTAATCAATGACATTGCAAAGGGTAAACAAGAAGATGAGCTGAAAAAGCTTGAAGAAATATTTGTGAAAACAAGTTACTTTGAATATATGTTCTGGGATATGGCTGAAAACATTTCAATGTGGCCAGTGAAAGAATTAGCTAGAACTTAATGCAACCCAATAATTGAATGGATAAGAGAATAATAATTAAATAGAATCTCACAAGATGTTTTATTGACAATCTAGTGGAAAGAAGCGGTATATGAAAAGTAATTATCTACTTTCCGACCACTTTTTTTGGCGAGTGATTTCCTATTGCAAAAAAGGCGGAGATGTTGTGACACATAATATTGAAGGATTGATGCTTCAAGTAGAAAATAGCAAACAAGAATTAATCGATTTGGTTACTACACTTATAAAGTTTGAAACACCTGCACCACCAGCAAGAAATACGCAAGATATTCAACAATTTATCGCAACTTATTTAGAAAATCTTCATTTTAAAACGGATATCTGGGATGTATATCCAGGAGATCCGAATGTCGTAGGTGTGAAAAAGGGAAAGGCATCTGAATTATACAGCAGTTTAATTATTAACGGACATGTTGATGTAGCTGAAATTCGAGAAGACGAAGAATGGTTAACGAATCCCTTCGATCCAATCGTAACTGAAGAGGCGATTATAGGCAGAGGTGCAGCGGATATGAAAGGCGGAATTGCAGGAGCCTTATTTGCACTCAAGCTTTTACATGAGGCAAATATTGATATGAATGGTGATCTTATTTTTCAATCTGTTATTGGAGAAGAAGTCGGAGAGGCTGGCACACTTCAATGTTGTGAGCGTGGATATAAGGCTGATTTTGCGCTTGTCGTTGATACGAGCGATCTCCACATCCAAGGCCAAGGGGGTGTAATCACAGGGTGGATTACGGTGAAGAGCCCTAAAACGTTTCATGATGCAACGAGACGAAATATGATTCATGCAGGTGGCGGTCTTTTGCAAGCAAGTGCGATTGAAAAAATGATGAAAATAATAGAAGGCTTGCAAGATTTAGAACGTCATTGGGCAGTGACGAAGCAATACGATGGATTCCCACCTGGCACAAATACAATCAATCCAGCTGTTATTGAAGGTGGTAGACATCCAGCTTTTATTGCTGATGAATGTAAACTATGGATTACTGTGCATTATTACCCGAATGAAACGTACGAGGAAGTATCTCGAGAGATTGAAGAGCATCTTCTTTCCGTTGCAAAATCTGACCTGTGGCTCAAGCATTATCCACCAACCTTTGAATGGGGAGGATGTTCGATGATTGAAGATAAAGGTGAAATCTTTCCTTCATTAGAAGTTGACCCGAATCATCCGGCGGTTCAGTTATTATCCACTTCTCATCAAATTAATCATGGAAAAGAAGTGACGATTGATGTGTCTCCTTCAGTTACTGACGGCGGATGGTTTGGCGATGCAGGGATTGCAGCTGCTATTTATGGACCAGGTGATTTTCAAAATGCTCATGCGGTGAATGAATCTTGTTCCATTGATCAACTTATTGCTTTTACGAAAACGATGATTCATTTTATTTATGAGTGGACAAACACGAAAAAAGATGACAGGTACAGAGATTTCTCTTAGCGTCTAAATCATTTGAGAATTCATTCATCTGGGAAACTAGCTGCATAAAATAAAGTGAATCTTTAATCAGTGAGATATTTTGGTGTAATATATAAACAAATTGAGCGGGTTTGGTCCTGAAATCCCATTGGACTAAGGCCGTTTTTTATTGTAAAACTAGAATGTCTCTTTCGAGTTTGACCGCTGTATTTCGTATTTCAAAGTTCAATAGAAGGATGCCATCGAACTGTTATCTAGCCATAGTTCAGCACAAGGCACCTTCAGTTTCATGGCTTTAAAATGTAAGAGGCTATGCTGAAATCACAATTACTATGACTAACCTCACGTGACATAAGATGATTTATGTTAATAAAGAAGATAAGTAGCCCATATACGCTCGTACTATCCAACTGTTGCCATAAATATCGCCAAGAGAAGAGCAAGCTTTTATATTCGCGTTGGAAGAGATTAAGAGCGCGGTTATAACAACTTGTAGCTATACATATATTGGTGAGAATGTATGTATAGGAGGTATGGAATGAACGACAAGAATGCCCATAATCAGACAAACAATCGAGGGTGGCAAAGTGGCACTCCTTCGCAATGGCAAAGCGGCTCACAACCATCGCGCTATTCGCAGACAGTAGGAGAGCGTGGTCCGATTTTGGAACAAGACACTATGTTACATGAAAAAAATGAAACTTTTATCCATGAGACAATATTAGAGCGCCCTTTACATGTGAAGGGCTTTGGAGCTTTTGGCTATTTCGAGACACTTCACTCGATGGCGGCCTACACAAAGCTTAGCTTTCTACAGCATCCAGGTCAGAAAGTACCTGTTGCCGTTCGATTTTCGTTAGCATCTAGCAATAAGGGAACACCAGATACTTCACGCAATGTACGTGGCTTCTCGACTAAATTTTATACTGAAGAAGGCATCTTCGACTTGATATGCAACCATATTCCCGTATTCCTGCTACGGGACCCGATGCGATTTTCTGAGTCTGTCCGTGCTTTCCAGCCGTCACCAGTCAATAATATGCTTGATCCTAATCGGTTCTGGAGCTTCTTTGCAACTACACCAGAGGCAACGCATTTCGTCCTGCGGCTGTACTCTGACGAGGGGACAATCAAGAGCTTTCGTCACATCCCAGGTCACAGTGTAAGCACCTATGTTTGGAAAAATGTACAGGATATGCGTTATTATGTGAAATATAGCTGGATTCCACTAGCCGGCGAACAGTATATCGATAGCCAAGAGGCGGCTCGGCTTGCCTGCGAGAACCCAGATTACGCAGGCAAGGATCTCTATGACACATTGACTAAAGAAACGCCAGTCGAATATGGGCTGTTTGTACAGCTCATGAATCCACAGGACGAAGCCACGCTGACGTTCGATCCACTGGACGATACACAGGTGTGGGATGTGCGGCAATATCCGCTGTTACCAGTTGGCAAGATGGTGCTGAACCGCAATCCAGATAACTATAAAGAACAGGTTGAGAAGCTCGCCTTTTCACCTGCGAATCTGCTGGAAGGCGTAGAGCTAACAGATGACAGAATTCTTCAAGGTCGTGCCAATATTTATTGGGATTCACAGCGCTATCGCCTAGGGCCAGAATTTCGCAAGATACCAATTAACCGTCAAGCAAACTGGACACCAGAATCTGAAGTTACAAGTGGTGCTGGTCGCTACGTAGCGGGGCGACTTGTTCGTTCCAACACGCCGAAAGCGGATGACTTCACACAGGCAGGACAATTTTACAGCTCGCTAACGTCTGTGCAGAAGGAGCACTTAATCCATAACTTGGCAGCCGCTCTTACACCTGTCTTACCAGAGACACAGCGAATTGTGTTAGGTTATTTAAGCCAAGCGAGTCCAGAGCTAGGAGAGCGCGTTGCTCAGCAAATGAGGAAGAGGTAGTGTCCGTCCAATCAACAACCCAGATGTCTTGTAATAAGACGCTGGGTTTCTTGCTATTGCGAAAGTTTTTTGCAATAGTTAGTGCATATACTTAAAAAGGAGCGATAAGATGTTTTTCTTAACAAGTAAACGACAGGAAATATTTGACGTAGCACATACATATCCATTTGGAGAAGAGATTGATGCTGAATTTGAAGAGTATTTATATGAAAATTTAACGAAGTATAGCAATATTGTTCCACATGAGTTTCATGCAGAAATAATGGAGAGAACTTTATTTCAAAATAACGATTTGATGGAGAAATTTAGGGATTGGTGTAATGTCACGATTGAGCAATTTACAACAAAGAGAAATGCTATTTACGAGAAACGAGAAGCGATTGTTGAACACTTTGATTTGTCTGCACAAGCTATGTTTTTAAAGTCATTTCATGATGGTGAAATTTTAGATGCAAGGCAACAAGGAAATCAATTTACGCTTTTATTGGATATGAGTGGCGGATTTACAACTGAGGCAATTGTACAGTTGATTTTTCACGATGCGCAAATAGAGGGAGAGCTTGAAGGTTATTATGTGTATGATGAGCTAGTAGAAACAGAAGATGGATTTGCGTTACGCGTTTTATCTAGCTTTGGCAGCCCTTATGCGGAATGGACGATTTACTTCAAGAATGTTACAGCAAACTACCTATATCGTCCCGCAGTTTATATTGAACCAGAAAATATTGCTACATGGGATGACTATGTTGCTGCGCTAAACCGAGACGACAAATACTATATTATAAAAAATAGTAACTTTGTAGAAATTGATTTAACTAATCTTTTGCAAAAGGATGAAGGCGTTTTTGCTGGAGAGCTATTACTAGGTAAGATTTTTAATGACGCAAGAGAGCAAATATATTGCGCTACCTATGAAGATCCCTATGCACATTTTAGTGAGCCTATTCCAATTGATGAATTACAAGATGCTATGTTTGATTCAGACAAAACTATACAAACACGTGCTTTCAACACAATTTTTGCATTAGGAGGAGATGTAGCAAATATTGTGAATGATGTGTTACGTAAAGTAGATTTAAGCAGCGAGGAAGATATGTATTTTAGCATTATGGCAAGCCATTTTGAGCAGCTAGGTTGTTTAGAGGATGATGTGAGAAGGAAGTGGATAAAGGAATAGAGGGCCTAATTTAGTAAGAAACGGTGAAAATTTAGTATGTAATAGTGTCTGTTTTTAGTTACAGGGTAAAAAAGAATTTTGGTTTAACAATGGAAGAAAATATAGCAAGCTGGTTGTGTAATGAAGGGTATTTTAGCTTTTAATCGAATGCAATAAAACGGTACAACTGACATGAAAAATAGCAATAGAGCTTCAGAGGAGCGCTTGACAAACAAAAATATCTATGATTAGCTAAAGACAATCAAATATACAAATTACTAGGGGAGCATAATTTTGCTGAGAGAGACATGTCTTGACCCTTTGAACCTGATCTAGGTCATACTAGCGTAGGGAAGTAATGGT
>NZ_PYWN01000176.1 GCF_003049505.1 Metasolibacillus meyeri | reverse complement strand
CACGCAAGGCACCGTGTTTCGCACATTGAACAAGGGAATTCGCACGCAAGACACTGCGTTTCGCACATTGAACAAGGGGATTCGCACGCAAGGTACCGCAATCCGCTCAACCAACTCCAAAAGAAGAGGCATGTCTGATTTCCAGACAGCCTCTTCTTTTTTAAAATTCTCTTTAATTAGTCTTCCAACTTCGCTAAAATCATCCCTACAAGCCGATCCTCTTTAGATAAGCCTGTCACTTCAGCGATGACATCAATTAATGGCGATGCCTTGCACTTCTCCTGCAATTCCACACTCTCGGTATCGCTTGCTACATCAAATTGAAATGCTGCTTTGATGCCCTCTAATAAAGCCTCTGGTTGTTGACCGAGCGCCAATAACATGCTTGCTGGTTTAATGAATCGCTCATAGCGACTTAATTTACGCAGTGGGCTACGACCAACTCGAATTAATTCATCCGATACATAGAAATTGCTAAAACGCTTTAGCACTTTATCAATATATGCGTTCTGCTGTTCCTTATCAAATCCGTATACCGTCGTCAAAACATAGCCTGTTTCTTGTAAGGCTGCTCTTACGGTTGCCACGATTTCTTGATCTTGCATCGCTTCATAAATCGTTTCATACCCTTTTTGGTAGCCTAAATAGGCAACAGTTGCATGTCCTGTATTGACCGTGAACAATTTGCGTTCAATAAACGGTGTTAAATCTGGAACAAATAAAACGTCATCTAGCTTTGGCATCTGTGTATGAATCATGGAGGCATCAATCACCCATTCAAAGAAAGGCTCAACCGCAACCGTTAATAGCTCCTCATGTCGTTGATTTGGCACGATGCGGTCAACCGCTGAATTCGGGAAACTCGTCGTTTCCAAGACCCTAGCTAATTGCGTCGCATGCACATGTTCTTCAATATAAGCACGTAAAGTATCCGTAGCACCAATGGCATTTTCACATGCAATGACCAGTGATTGCTTGTCACCCTTTTTTTCTAAGCCTTTAGCAATCGGCTCTGCCACAAAGCGTAAAATATTCGGTCCAACTGCCGTTGTAATTACGTCTGCTTGTGCAACTGCAGCAATAACCGCAGCAAGCTCGCTCACAGAATTCAATGCGTGAACACCTGAAATGACTTCAGCTACACCGTTTTCTTCCGCCATTAAAATTGTATATTGCCCCTTTTCCTGTAATGCCTGAATCACCTCAGCATTTACGTCAACAAATGTTACATCATAGCCTGACTTGGAAAGAAGTGCCCCGATAAAGCCGCGCCCAATGTTTCCCGCACCAAAGTGAACTGCTTTCATGATTATTCGTTCCCCTCTGCAAATGTTTGTAGCACCTCATCAGCCGAAGATGCGTTCAAAATACGTTCGACATTTTCTTCCTCAGCGCAAACAATTGCGATTTGAGAAAGTAGCTCTAAATGCTCACCCCCTGCACCAGCAATACCAATTACTAAACGCACCGCTTCTCCATTCCAATCAATTGGATTCGCATAAACCATAACAGCAAGCCCCGACGTCATAATTGCTGCTTTTGCCTCCTCTGTACCATGAGGAATGGCTAACATATTGCCCATAAATGTTGATGTTAATGCCTCTCTTTCTAACATCTTTTCAACATATGTAGCGCCTACATACCCTTGCTCCACTAATACGTTGCCTACTTCACGAATTGCTTCCTCTTTTGTCTTTGCTTGACCATTAAAACGGATATTTCCTTTTACTAAAATTGACATATTCATCATCCTTCACTCGACATTTCTTGTAAATATTGCTTAAATTGATTCACTAAATACGCTTTAATCTCCGCTTCTTGACCATATTCATACAAATGGATGGAGGCATCATTCTCAATAATGCTGGCACTAATAGAGCTGATGAATAACAGACGATGCTCCTCCATTTCCTCAGGAGCTAGTAACAGCAACACCCTCTTAACAAAGGTTGGCTGGTCGTCCATTCCTTTACGGTACATGCCTTCTTCTAATTCATACACGGAGAAAACAGGCTCTTTAATGTCCTTGTGCCTCGTATGGAAAAGAGCTAAATGCGTACCTGGAATAGCTAAACCTCCGCTATTCTCCCTTGCTAATAATGCTGTCACAACATCAGCCGCTGCGTGCAATGCGCCCTTTTTCACGTAAGCTGCACAAATAGATGTTAAGTTTTCTTCCATCGTATAACTCGCTAACTGACGAGCTTCAAAATGATGAAGTATCGTTAGCACATCTTGATTCACATCATGTAAGCGTTCAAATAAACTTAATTCATGGCGTTGCACAAGCTCCTTTTGTTGCTTAGAAAATTCATGCAGCAAATTCTTTTGCTTGTGGATGTACTCATCGAGCCATGTTCTTATTTCCTTAACCTCTTGATTATCTAGGTACGGCCTGACATAAATATAATCTTTTCTCCCTGGAATGGGACCAGTGGAGATGACAAGATCATATTGCTCAATTTGCTCTTCACGTAAATCAAAAAGTGAAGCATGATGAAGCTCTGTAATCTCTGTAAATTCCTTCTTCAATCTACTTGCGAGTAATTTTGAGGAGCCGATTCCACTTGAACAAATAACCAGTGCCCGAATATTGACCTTCATTCGCCGTAACTCGATAGCTGAGCCAAAATGCATAACAATAAAACCAATTTCTTCTTCAGGAATAGCAATCCCCTTGAATACATTCATTACGGCTTTTGTCACTTCATCAAACAATTCTTGATAGGCCTCTTTAATTTTGGCTAGCAGCGGATTATGAATCTTCATCTTATGCTCGATTCGATATAAAGCAGGTTTCATATGTGCAAATAGCCCTTTATATAATTGCTGATCATCAAAGTGTAAGTGGTACTTTGAGGCAATTATCTCAATGAGGCTCTTGACTTGAACAGCCAGTATTAGGTCTGAACCATACAGCACCTCATCCTTTTGTCCAACCCATTTCAAAGCATGAATATGCATGGCGAAATAGCCTATTTCTTCCTCAGGAATATCCATCTCAAGTACCTTGCTTAACTTACTCGCCAAATTTTCTGCCAAACCATACTCTTGTTCTTCCTGCATTTTCTCCAACTGTGTACGACTAAGTTGTATTCGCTCATTGGCTTTTATTCGTTCTACCGCAAGTGTCACATGAATGATCAAGGAGACGTACGAACTATCGACAATTCCTCGCTCTATTGCTTGGCGCCATTCGTCAATCACTTGTTTGACATCTTTAATGACCTGTACATCCACATAATAAAAAAGTCGGCTTAATGCTACTTGAACGACTGTTGGTGGCTCAATATCATCCCTACTTAGTAAATGATAAAAGTAATCTTCACTTAAATTTTCACTGATTAACTTTTTAAGTGCCGTCCGAATAATCCATTCATCCCCAACAACTTCCACGCCATAACCACGTTTTCTAACAATCTGCAAAGAAAAGGCTTCAAGCCACTTCTCCGCCTTTTGAAGGTCGGCACTCACCGTTGCCACCGTCACATGCAATTCGTTAGCTAGTGTATACAGCTTAACGGGTTCCACGGCACGAAGAAGATAGGAGAGAAGCACAACTTGGCGTTCCTCTGGTGTAAATTCCTCGTGCTCAAGACCCCCAATATACGACATGACATCTCTCTGTCGCTCGGCCTCTCCCTTTATCGAAAGCGTGGATCCTTCTTTTTGCAAAGAGAGCTGGAATTTTTCTAAAATATTTTCAATTCCTTTGAGATCACGTTGGATTGTGCGTGTACTGACTTCTAACTCTTTTGCAATATCACGAATTGGAAGTGCCTTTTCCTGACCAACTAACAATGTCAAAATTGCTCGCTCCCTAGCCGATATATACATCGCACTCACCTCGTTTCTGCACTATTATCTTTTCTTTCGCCCAACAGAATGTGAAGCTTTTGACTAGTGTTCCATTGTCAACAATGCGTGAAGATAGGAAAACCTCACCAATTGCAGCTTCACTTTAATCGATTGATTAGTTCCCCATATTTCGGGCTATTTAAGAAATTCTCTACTGAAATATGTTCCGCATTTGCTTGTTTGGCACGCGCACGATCCGTTAAATCTTTGTGGGTAATAATAATATCTGCATCATCTGGTAAATTATTAATCGATGTATTTATTACTTCTATAGAAATATTTTCCTTTTTGAATTTGCTTCTTAAAAGTGACGCACCCATAGCACTTGAGCCCATTCCTGCATCACAAGCGAAAACTACTTTGCGTACTTCCTTTGCTTCTTGTTGGAAAGTTCCTACCACACTACTCTTTTTCCCTTTTAATTGTTCCATTTCTTGACTAGCTTTCGCTAAATCGTCATCTGTCTCTTTGCTTGTTTTTAAAATAACTGCACTAATAACAAAGGAAACAATTGTCGCGACTAATACACCTGCATAAACTGGCAGTAATTCACCACGCGGTGCCATTGCAGTCAAAGCAATAATACTACCAGGTGATGGTGCCGCTACTAGTCCTGCATTTAAGATAGAAAACGTGAATACGCCACTCATTCCACCAGCAATTGCAGCGATAATTAATGCTGGTTTCATTAAAATGTACGGGAAATAAATCTCATGAATCCCACCTAAGAAGTGAATCACAACTGCTCCTGGTGCGGAGTTCTTTGCCATCCCTTTCCCAAATAAACAGAAAGCCAGTAGAATACCAAGTCCTGGCCCTGGGTTTGTTTCTAATAAGAAGATAATCGATTTACCTGCTTCGGCTGCATTGGCCATGCCAATTGGGTTAAATACGCCGTGGTTAATCGCATTATTTAAAAACAGCACTTTCGCAGGTTCTACAAGAATACTTACAAACGGTAATAGCCCTGCATTTACAATCCATGAAACACCCGCTGCTAATGTATCGCTAAATTTAACAACGATTGGCCCAATTACTTTGAAAGAAAGAATCGCCAGTGCGCCACCTAAAATCCCTGCTGAGAAGTTGTTGACAAGCATCTCAAAACCAGATTTAATTTTACCTTCTACTAATTGATCAAATTTCTTGATGACCAATCCGCCTAGTGGTCCCATAATCATTGCCCCGATAAACATCGGAATATCTGTGCCAACGATTACCCCCATCGTTGCAATCGCACCAACAATACCTCCACGCTCTCCGTGCAGTAATTTACCTCCGCTATAACCAATTAATAATGGCAGCAAGTAAGTAATCATTGGACCGACTAATGAAGCTAAACCTTCATTTGGCCACCATCCTGTTGGTATAAATAAAGCTGTAATTAATCCCCAAGCAATGAAAGCTCCAATATTTGGCATAATCATTGCACTTAATTGACTACCAAATCGTTGCACCTTCATCTGCAACCCTTTCTTTTCACTCATACCATTAACCCCCTTGTACAATCTATAAATAAAGTTTTTTACTACTACATTTATAGTAAGCGCTTTCTTCACGATAAACCATCAAATGAAAACACAATTTCGTCACATTTGTCGCGACAAAATTAAAAAACGCTTGAAAAGAGCGAAGATATTGCTTTTGTAAACACTGTTCCATCCCCATTCACCGAATTCTTTTCCTATAAGCTATTTCACAAAATAAGTATATAAATACAAAAAAACACACAACCCTATCCCTCAGAGGAAATCCCTGACGTCAGTTTGTGTGTTTTTCTTTTTCCTATATGAATGCACTGCATTTACTCTTGTATAAATAGCTCTACAATCTTACTCATTAGTGCGTGTGTTCTTGCACGTTGCCACCCTTACTATTTTTAAAGCCCAGCTAAACGAACAACGTCACGAGCAATCATGACTTCCTCATTTGTTGGAATAACGATTACCTTTACTGGTGAATGTGGATAGCTGATAAATTGCTCCTTGCCACGTACGTTATTCAAAGCAGGGTCCCAATAGACACCCATAAATTCAAGTCCATGAAGAATACGCGCACGCGAGGCAATGTCATTTTCCCCGATGCCTGCTGTAAAGATGATGGCATCTACACCCGACATACGCGCAGCATAGGAGCCAATGTATTTGTGAATGCGATTGGCGAATACTTCGAGTGCGATAATGGCGCGCTCATCGCCTTCTTCTGCGGCTGTTGATAAATCGCGTAGGTCACTTGATAAACCTGATACGCCAAGCATTCCACTTTGTTTGTTTAAAATATCAAGAACCTCATCCACCGTCTTCCCTGTTTTCTCCATAATGAATGGGATTAGGGCAGGGTCGATGTTACCAGAGCGTGTCCCCATCGCCACACCAGCAAGTGGTGTAAAGCCCATCGATGTATCGATTGACTTCCCGCCTTCAATCGCGGCAATACTTGCACCATTGCCAAGATGACATGAAATCAGACGAAGATTTTCAATTGGGCGTCCTAATAAAGCCGCCGCACGTTCAGAAACATATTTATGCGATGTACCATGGAAGCCATACTTTCGAATGCCATACTTATTGTAAAATTCATAAGGCAGACTATACAGGAATGATTTTTTTGGCATCGTTTGATGGAATGCTGTATCAAACACTGCAATTGCTGGTACGTTCGGCAATACCTTATGGAATGTGTGAATACCAATGATATTGGCTGGATTATGTAGCGGTGCCAGCTCAGATAACTCTTCAATTTCTGCGAGTACCATATCATCGATGATAGCGGAATCATTGAATTTTTCACCACCATGTACAACACGATGACCGATACCATCGATTTCTTCTAGTGATTGGACAATACCATTTGCAATTAGCTTGGATAACAGCATTTGAACCGCCACAGTATGATCTGGAATATCTACTACTTCTGTGTCAGTCGTACCATCAAGGTTCGTGATGGTAAATATGCTGTCTGTTAGACCAATTCGCTCGACGATTCCCTTTGTCAATACGGTTTCCTGTGGCATTTCAAATAGTTGAAATTTTAATGATGAGCTTCCTGCATTGATTGCGATTATTTTAGACATGGAGTTCCTCCTTAGGTTGAATAAAGTGAACCTTCAATCAGTGGGGGTTTTCCTCATCCCCCACTGATTGGTA
>NZ_PYWN01000175.1 GCF_003049505.1 Metasolibacillus meyeri | reverse complement strand
ACATTCGCTTCATCGCCTTTTCTTTCAATGAATAAATCAGCTGGATTTTTCGTTCTTTAAAAGTGGTTATGACTTTCTAGACAAGCCTTCCTTTATTTAACACAGATTATTACTTTCCAAAAATTATGAAATACTATGTCTCTAAACCTCACTTACTTATGGTACGGAGCATTATGAATAATCCTAAAACTCCGATAGATCTGCTCCACCAACACCAACTTCATCAACTGATGCGGCAAGGTCATTTTCCCAAAACATAGCTTCTCATCTGCACGCTTCAATACATCTGTATGCAAACCAAGCGAGCCGCCAATCACAAAGGCAACTTTACTTTTCCCATATGTCATCAACGCATCTAAATCCGCTGCCATTTCCTCACTCGTTTTCATTTTGCCATCTAATGCAAGGGCAATGACATGGGTGCCATCTTGAATTTTTGCCAAAATGCGTTCGCCTTCCTTTTTTTTGACGAGCTCCATTTCGGCATCGGATAGCTGCTCAGGGGCTTTTTCGTCAGGAACTTCGATGAAATCGATTTTTGCGTAGCTGCCGAGGCGTTTGGCGTATTCGTCGATACCCATTTTTAAGTATTTTTCTTTTAGTTTACCTACGGAAATGATTGTTATATTCACAGCTTATCCACCTTTACAATTCATTTACAAACATCTTATCCACAGAAGTTATCCACATATCAACAAGTGAATTCAATATATTGTGTAAAGTTATTTCCTTGATACAATATATGCAGCCTGCTCTTCACAGTAGTCACATTTTGTGGATAACTTTTCGTCATTCGATAGTTTATCCATAATTGGAAAATCTTCATACTCTGCTACAAACATGTCTAATGCATGATCTATATGAGTTTCACAGCTAAATTTTTTCATTTTTTACAACCTCCAATAATCTGAAATTTCCACAAACTTATACACATTCTCCACAATGTTATCCACAACCTATTGTAACAAAGAAAAAACAAGTAGGAAAGAACGCTCTTTCTCTCCTACTTGTTGTGCATGCATACTTTGTTAGTTATCCACAATTACAATGTTGCATTGTTATTCAATGTTAATTGCAATTCGACGATTTCGCCTTGTCGATATACTTTTAATGTTAATGTATCACCAACTTCTTTCTCATTGTATAAATGTTTGCGAAGCTCGATTGAGTTTTCAATTTTATTGCCATCCATTTCGACAATGACATCATATTGCTGCATGCCAGCTGTTTCTGCTGCTGAGCCGCGCACCACATCTGTTACAACAACACCAGTTGTAATTTCCTGTGGAATTTTTAATGTTTGTTGTTGATAGAAGGCAGGTACTTCTGTTAAATCAAGTAGCGATACACCCATTGTTGGGCGCTTCACTTCTCCATGTTGCTCTAATTCCTCAATGATTGGAATCGCTGAATTTATTGGAATCGAGAAACCTAAGCCTTCAACAGATGATTGAGCAATTTTCATTGAGTTAATACCAACTAACTCCCCTACGATATTAATTAGAGCACCACCACTATTACCTGGGTTGATTGCTGCATCTGTTTGTAATACTTCTGTTTGCCAATCCGCTTGGCCGTCATTGTTTAAATCAACAGGTACTGAACGATCTTTCCCTGAAACAATCCCTTTTGTCACAGAGCCATAAAACTCTAAGCCTAATGGATTTCCAATGGCAATAACCGTTTCACCTTGTTTTAATACGTCTGAATCACCAAATTTAGCAGTGGCTTTCACATTTTTACTATCAATCACAACAACCGCTAAATCTGTCCAAATATCATAGCCAACTAATTCTGCGTCTTCTTTAGAACCATCCGCAAGCGTTACCTCTAATTGCTGCGCACGGTCGATTACGTGATGATTTGTTACGATAAATGCCTTATCTCCATCAATTTTATAAATGACACCCGAGCCGCTTCCTGTCTGTTCAGAAGATGTTGATTGGTTCCAAAAATTCGTCACTTGCTGAATATTTGTAATACCAACAACTGCATCAGATACTTGCTCTACTGCACTTATCACATCTGATGACACTTCCGTTACACTTTGGTGGATTGCCGTGTTGCTAGTAGAATTCGTTGCTTGATTCGACTGTTCTGTACCTGGCAGTTGCCCTACAAGGGAAGGGAGTAGTAACCATACAAGAAGGGCACCTACAATAACACCTGATAGTCCACTCATAAAGTATCCGACTTTGCTACCTCCTTTATTTTTTCTTTCACGCTTTTTTTGTGCTTCTAGTTCTTCGCGACGTAAACGCTCTTGTAATGGCGTTAATTGTTGTTGTTCTGTGTTATGCTCTTCAAAATTCGTCATATGAATCGTCCTTTCGTTCATTTGTTATTATTAGCATACACATCAAACATTAAAATTAGATGAAAATTAATTAAAACTGCCATAAAAAAATTGGCTAACAAGAAAGCAGGCGGGCACACCGCTTTCTTGTTAGCCATTTATGTTAGTTTGAAATGTGGATCATTTTGAAGCACTGAATTGTGGGTTAGTCATCTAAATTTCAAAGCGACTTACACCATCACCAATTTCGTTGGCTCTTCCGCATCTGTATCATGCAAATGAACGAGTTCACCTGCAATAATACCGCATGATTGCAATGTTTGCGCAACACTCATACGCGCTAAGTCTTTCATATTATTATCTCTACTTAAATGGGATAAATAAATTTGTGTTGGCTTATCGAAAATAACCTCGCTCATGGCAACGGCTGCATCTTCATTTGAAACGTGACCAACATCGCTTAAAATACGGCGTTTAATGCTCCACGGATAGCGCCCCATTTGCAACATACCAATATCGTGATTACTTTCGAAAACGAATGCATCTGCTCCGCGAATATGACCTTTCATACGGTCGCTCACATAGCCTGTATCTGTTATGACAGCGAGCTTGCGCCCTTCTTCATGGAAAACATAAAACATCGGGTCTGCTGCATCATGGGAAACGGCGAACGATTGAATATCTAGCGAGCCAAATGATTTCAGTGCTTCCATCTCAAAATGAAAACGTAAATCGACTGGGATATTGCCAATATGCCCATCCATCGCCGTCCAAGTTTTCTCATTTGCATAAATAGGCACATTATATTTTCGCGCAACAACACCTAATCCTTTAATATGGTCGCTATGCTCATGTGTCACTAAAATACCCGAAAGCTTTTTCATATCTCGGTCAATTTTAGCGAAAAGCTGCTCCATTTTTTTACCGCTTAACCCGACATCTACTAAAAAGGCATGTTCATCATTTTCTACGTAAACAGCATTGCCTGTACTTCCGCTAGCTAAAACACTAAATCGCATCGTCAAAACTCCCTACTCTTCTTCTTCCTCTACTGCCTTTACATCGAGCTGCATATCAACAACTTTTCCTTCAACCGCATTGACGAAATATTCCTCGACTGTGCCTTCTGGTGTTCGCACACGCACTTCCCATGTTGGTGCAAATACTTGCGTCTGTGTAAATTGGAACAGTGTCGAATAACCTAGCTCCATACGTGTCACAACTGAATCTGGTTTAATTAAATTGCGCGCATACAATACTTGAATAATTTGAATCGGTGGTAGCAGATTTTTTTTCTTCTCCAATTCCTCTAGCTGTTCAAGCATTGTTTGCTCATATAGATAAACTTCACCTTGTTCCGTAAAATAAACTTTTACTAAACCCTTCAACGAATAATAAAAGGTGCGATCTTGCAAACGCTGGAAATAAATTGCCGTGCCTTCCTCTTTATTAATATCCCATAATGTATAAGAGGCACCGTCATTTACATACTGCTGTATAAATTCTTGAAAGCCTGTTGCCTCCATATTACGTAGCTTTATAGGCTTTTGTAATGCCACAATCAAGGTATCGCCATCCTCTACACGATACATTGTATTCATGCCTTGCGATGCATCTGGTAAATCAAATAACTTAACCTTACCAGATATATAGGCAGCCTTCTCTATAGTAGGCAAATCCGAGTACGTAATATTATCATCCTTCAATTTAGCCTCTATATTTTTTTCACCTAAAACCTCTACATTTTGATTTTCCTTATAACTATCTACATACTGTGAATATAAAAATATATTCAATACTAGAAAGACAAAGATGAATATAGATTTCGTTTTATTCCAATCCATATTCAGCACCTCCTGACCGCTCTGGAGTGAGGCGTTCCCAGCCACTTTCTGTGAGCATAAACCAGTTTGGCTCCAGTGTAATTAGTTGCGCATCTGCATCATGTACTAAATAATAACCGATAACTAAATCATCTATTTCATTTATATCTGTTTTTAAATTAGATTGAATTTGCTCAATTATTTGAGGTCCTGATGCCAGCTCCTTTGCTGCTTTATCATCAGGAAGATTCATATCAAACACATAATACGGTCTGCGATAACGGAAAATACGGTTATCTCCCCATGTTGTTGAAATACGAGTAAACGTCGTATCGCTATATACAGGAAGGTCCTCGAAAAACATCCGATAATCAATAATATGCTTTTGATAATTCATTGCAGCAAAACGGTAATCCTCTGTAATACCGCCATGCTCATTTAAAAAATCGATGCTGTCCTTTATTAAAATAGATGCTGCAATCGGTGAAAGGCTTTCCGCAGGAGGATAAACATAATGAATGGATTGATTCTGTGCGTCTAGCCTCATTAAAGACATGCCATCTGTATACTTTTCAGTTTGTGCACTTTCAATATTACGTTGCACAATATTCGGGTCTGTAAATAATATCTTTTTCAATAGGTCTGTTGAAATCGTTCCGACAGAATACGTATAGGGCAAAATTTCTGTTGGATTTGTTAAAACATATAATGACGTCGTACCAGGTCGTTCAATTTCCATATAACTGTCCAATTTTGCCGCGCGATCAATAAAATTACGCTTAAAGGCCGCTTTGTCATAGACCTTCACAAAAGAGCGATATAATGTCCGATTATCGGCGTTAATAAATAAAAATTGTAACTGACCTGCTACCGTTAACTGGCTCCAATCAATAATGATACGGTCAAATGTCGTTTCTGGGATATCTTTATTATCATGAAATGGCAAAATAGACGCAAATGTAGGCATCGGAATATCAGCTTGGAACAATAGCGTCATGCGATTTGGTGCCCGTAACATTTCATTCAGTTTATCATCCGCTAAATTATGATTGATTAATGTTAAATCATTAGCTTCCATATTTGAAAACTCGTCCATTAATGCATCAATCACCTCGCTCGAGACAGTGCCTGTAAAATCTTCCTCAGCTTTAAAGAGCAGACGGTACGGCTTCACTACTCGATTAAGTACCTTCTGTTCTCCTAATGTAATATGCTCAATTTGTATATCCTCAATTGTTTGGTACTTCGGCTTATAGTTCCATGTTAAAAAAGTTAATGCCATGCTGAGTGCAATGAGAAGGAATAGAATAACTGATTTTATATGCTCAATATACTTCATCCCCAATCCTCCTCTTCATTCAATTCACATGGTAATGTGAAGAAGATTGTTGTTCCTTTTCCTTCCTCACTTTCCGCCCAAATTTTCCCTCCATGCGCTGCTATCATATCTTTCGCAATTGCAAGCCCTAAACCTGTGCCACCCATCGAACGGGCACGCGCACGATCCACACGATAAAAGCGTTCAAAAATACGCGTTAAGTTTTCTTTCGGAATTCCCATCCCATCATCAGAAATCATGACTGTTAGTATATTATCATTGACCGTAAAGCCAAAGCGAATATTGCCGCCATCTGGAGAGTACTTCAATGCATTCGAAATAATATTATCGATAACTTGCGTTAATTTATCCGTATCGATTTCTACAAAATAGCTTGTTTTCGGCAATAAGCGCACAAACGTAACATTTTGTGATTTTGACATTTCAAAACGATCAATAATGCGATGTAAAAACTTATTAAATTCTACAAATTCCTTCGTTAAATCATAGTCTTGGCTATCCATTCTTGATAGCTGTAGCAAATCATTGACTAGACGAATCATGCGCTCCGTTTCAGTTTGCGTAACATTCAAAAATGTCGGTGCTATATTTTCATCTCGCCACGCACCATCTGCAAGCGCCTCTAGATAGCTACGCATCGTCGTTAATGGTGTACGCAATTCATGTGACACATTGGATACAAATTCACGGCGCTCCATATCAATTTTCTCTTGCTCCGTAATATCATGTAATACTGTAATTAATCCATTGACAAAACCTGTCTCTTTTTGAATAACCGAAAAATTAGCACGCAAAATATAAGGGGCCTCCTGTGTGCTAAAATTTAAGCTTAGCGGCTCCTTCATATGAATTAGATCTTCAAAGCTATAATTTTGATCTATGCCTAGCGCAGACGCAATCGGTCGATTCATCATCGCCTCACGCGTAACATGTAATAAATTCAATGCTGGCTCGTTAATTAAAATGACCTTCCCTTTACGATCTGTCGCAATAACACCATCTGTCATATTACTAAGCACGGTCGCAAGTTTGCGGCGCTCAGCCTCTGTCGTTGATTGTGCCTCCTGCAAGCGATTTGTTAAATGGTTGAAGGCAATTGCTAACTGACCAATTTCATCCGTCCCATAAACACGTACTTTACGTGAGAAATTGCCCTTTGCCATCGCTTGTGCCTGCTTACGCATATCAGAAATAGGTCGTGTGATGGTACGAGCAATTAAAATTCCAAGTATAATCGTAATAATCAAGGACATCGCTGTCCCTACCGCAAAAATACGGTTAATATCGCCCATCTGCTCAAATACTTTTTCTATGTTGGATTCAATATAAATAACACCGATGACTTCACCATCTGGCCCTACTGTATCTAATACAGGCTTTGCAAGTACCCACATGCGCTTATTCGTTTTATTATCATAGTAAATTGTATCAATTAACGCTTCAGCAGCCATTGCTTTACGTACTAGCTCATCGGTAGAACGCTGCCCAACAATGGATTGATTGCTGCTTTCAGATGTTGCTAGTATTCTACTCCGATAATCAATGACGCGAATTTCTTTAATATCACGCACTGAAATATCACCAGTTGAAAACTCACGTAGTAAAGAGCTTAAGCTTTCCTCTAATTGTGGTGATGTATCATTGCGCTCACGTAAAATCTCTTCACGAATGCTATATTGAACAAGGTCAATACGCTGAAAAATAGACTCCTGAAAGCTCGTTTTTAAATTTTGCTCTAGCTCCCTTGAAAAGTACAGCCCTATAATTTGCAAAGCGATAATAATGAGCAAAATATAAATTAAAACGAGCTTTACGTGAACAGATTTAAAAAAACCGACTTTTTGCATAGTTGCTTACTCCTGTTCAGGATTTCGTAAATAATACCCTACACCTCGACGTGTCACAATCCATGTAGGATGACTTGGATTATCCTCAATTTTTTCACGCAGTCGACGAATCGTTACATCCACTGTTCGTACATCGCCAAAATAATCATAGCCCCATACCGTTTGCAATAAATGCTCACGCGTCATGACTTGCCCAATATGTTTTGCTAAGTAATGCAGCAACTCAAATTCACGATGTGTTAATTCAATCGCTTCATCGCGTTTTAATACTAAATAAGCATCTGGTTGAATTGTTAAGGAGCCGACAACAATATCATTGGTTTCTTCGACAGCTTCCTCCACTTGTGCGATTACATTAAGGCGACGCATATTCGCTTTCACACGTGCAATTAATTCCCTTGTGCTGAAAGGCTTCGTTACATAATCATCTGCACCCATTTCAAGCCCAAGCACTTTATCTATTTCAGAGCCCTTTGCTGTTAACATAATGATTGGGAAATTGTATTTTTTACGCACTTCACGACATACTTCCATGCCATCACGCTTCGGCAGCATAATATCTAAAAGCATTAAATCTGGCTGTTCTTCCTCCACCTTTTGCAATGCTTCATCCCCATCATAAGCACAAATAACTCGATAACCTTCTTTTATTAAATTAAATTGCAAAATATCTGCAATCGGCTTTTCATCATCTACAACTAAAATCGTCTTTTCCATCTATATCTTCCTTTCATTTTAAAAATATTCATCTATTTATAACGGTTGTAATATTTAAAGTAGTATATAGGAAGGTTCCTCAAAAACTCCCTCCCTTAACTGTATCATGCTTTGCGTTTTCGCGCATTAAACAGATATTTCATTTTTGTTATTACCTATATTTTATTTCCCGAGAAATAATTGATTTTGTCGAAATATAGAATAGCGTTATCTAAAATAAAAAACCGCAGAAATGCCAATCACTTCTATAACGATTTGAGATTAGGTTTAAAAAAATAGCTATCGGAAAAGCCTTGCATAAGCACGCTTTTCCGATAGCCTCTATTTTAGATAAGATAATGGATTTACAACTGAGCCATTTTCATGCACTTCAAAGTGTAAGTGTGTACCTGTTGAGTTACCTGTAGAGCCCATAACGCCAATTGCTGAGCCTTGTGCAACAACTTGTCCAACAGTTACATCAATTTGTGAAAGATGTGCATAAATTGTTTCATAACCATTATTATGATTGACTACAATTTTATTGCCGTATGTGCCATCCCAACCTGTAAATGTTACAACACCATTATCGGCGGCTTTAATTGTGTAGTTAGAAGGACGTGCGATATCAATACCACGATGGAATCCACCCCAACGACTTCCCATATGGCTTGAAATGTAGCCACCGTTTGTTGGCCATGTAAATGTGCCCGTACCACGTGATGGAATGACTTTCGTACCAACTACAACAATGCGATTTGAAGGCTCTGAGATGATATTTTCATCTTTGACAGCACGCTCTGTGCGCTTGCCATTTTCAGTGGTAATTAAGTAAGTGATTTCCTTTTTACCGTCTGCCCCTTCTTGCTTTACTACCTTCTCACCTTTAAGCATCGTTTCATCTTCTTCAACAATTTTCGCATGATCGATTGCTTCAACTTTGAATTTTTCCTCAACCACTTTTACTGTGATAAAAGGTTTATTCACTGTCACATTTAATTCTTGATCAATTTGTAAAACAGTCGATGCATCGATTCCTGGGTTAAGTTCTATTAGCTCAGCGGTTGTTAAACCATGCTCCTTTGCAATAGACCCTAGTACATCACCAGATTGAATTGCATATTTTTGCTGCTCAAGCATTCCTGTTTGTAAAAACTGAACCGCTTCTTCAACCTTTAATATTTCATTCGGTTGTACTTTCGCTTCTTCACCATTTACTTCCGCTGATAGTGAAACTTCTACAATTCGTGTTTCATCATCCTGTAAAACGGGTAATTGAGCAGTAGTTGGTTGATTGAGTGCTTCTAGCGCATCTTCTGTTACATACTGAAGCTTTAATTGCTTCAATACTTGCTCAAGCGCTTCTTCATTTTCTACGTAAGCGATTGTTTCACCGTTTACATTTAATGAATGTGCATCTGCTTCAACAACTAATTCAGCTTCTAATTTTAACAATGTTTCTGCATCATTCGCACTTGCTTCGAAAACTTGCTCTGAAATAATTTCAATGTTGGAATGTGCATCAACTACTAGTCCAACATATTTTTTACTCACTTGTTGTTCTTTTTTAGCAAGTAATTCTTCAACTGCTTCTGGGTTTGAGACAGCACCTATGTAATTATTATTTGCATATATATGATAAATCTTACTAAACGTAACGTTTGCCTCTGCCTCTTTAATAAAACCAAAAGGTATAATTAGTGTAGAAAGCAGTAAAGTAGTAACCGTCACTCTTTTTATTTTTGTCTTTGATTGTTTTAATAGGCTATTTAGCTGTCTATGAGCATCTTTTGCTGTATTCCATTTCGAACTCATTGTAAAGCCCCTTCCAAAATCCATCCTATATCTAGGACTATTTTCAGTGTAAAATCACACTTTAACACTGTAACATACTTTTTAGTTCATTTGAACTGTTTCGCTATTTTGTAATGAAACTGTATTATTTTAAAAAGTTTTGTTACATTCAATTACTATATAGAAAAAAGAGTAGCAAAGCCCTTCCCTTACGCTATTTTCACAACTTCACTACTATAATTTACTAGCATTTTGTTCGTTTCATTTATATTCAAATTCTATTTATTCTAAACATAAAAAAACTGTAAAAAGCGATAGTCTCACCGCTTTTTACAGTTTTTTAATTACTTTTCTGGCATTCATCCCGCCACTTATGAAAGCGGGGGACTTCTGTATCTGCCGCTTCGCTTTCGCGCAGAAAACATTGCTGAATCA
>NZ_PYWN01000174.1 GCF_003049505.1 Metasolibacillus meyeri | reverse complement strand
GAATAGTATATCTACATAATACTTATAAATATATAATTTAAACTATTTTACCATATATAATCTATTTTGTCATTTGTGAAATATCCTGAAACATTCTATCATATAGCTCTTTTCTTTTTTCTGAACATTGTCTATACTAATGACTACCTAAAGAAGGAAAGGGCATTTGGATGAAAAAGAAAAAGAAGCAATTAAGAGTAGTTACGCCATTCCAATTACTTGTCTCTTATTATTTCATAGCGATTGCGACATCGTTTTTGTTGTTGCGACTTCCATGGGTGCATCGAGAGGGTGTTGAAGTTGCTTATTTAGATACATTATTTACAGCGGTTAGTGCAGTGAGTGTGACAGGTTTAACTGTTTTTGATATATCGGACACCTATACGACATTTGGACTTATTATGCTGTTGTTTATTTTACAACTAGGTGCGATTGGCATTATGTCACTTGGAACGTTTATTTGGTTGCTTGTTGGTAAGCATATTGGGATGCGGGAAAGACAGTTGATTATGATTGACCATAATCAATATAAACTGTCAGGTGTAGTCCAATTAATTCGTGAAATCGTTAAGCTATTATTTTTCATTGAAGCTACTGGTGCAGTTATTTTAACATTGCATTTTAAACGTTATTTTGACACGTGGCAGGAAGCTTTAACAAATGGAATTTTTACAGCGATTTCTGCAACAACAAATGGTGGCTTTGACATTACAGGTATGAGCTTACAGCCATTCCATTTAGATTATTTCGTGCAATTTGTGACGATGTTATTGATTATGCTTGGGGCAATCGGCTTCCCTGTATTAATTGAATTAAAGCTATTTTTAACGAAAAAAGACCCAACCTTTCGCTTTAGCCTATTTACAAAAATCACAACGGCAACATATGGTGTATTGTTTATTGTCGGTTCATTAGGTATTTTAGCGCTTGAAAGCTTTCATTCATTTAAAGGGATGTCATGGCATGAGGCGCTATTTTCGGCAATGTATCATTCCGTCTCGACACGCTCAGCAGGCTTAACGACTTACGATGTACAAACATTTGGTGAGGCCACAGATATGTTTATGAGCTTTTTAATGTTTATCGGTGCATCGCCTAGTTCAGTTGGTGGAGGAATTCGCACGACAACATTTGCGATAGCGATTTTATTTTTAATTACGTATGCGATGGGGCGTGAAGAGATTCAAATATTTGGACGCGAAATTCATATGATTGATGTGTTCCGCTCGTTCGTTGTTATTACATTAGCGTTATTTATGGTATTTTTAGCGACAATCATGCTTTTAATTTCAGAGCCACATGCAACAGCGACACAGCTTATATTTGAAATTACATCAGCGTTCGGAACATGTGGGATGTCACTCGGCATTACAAGTGATTTATCGACATTCGGAAAAATTGTCATTATGGTGTTAATGTTCATTGGACGTGTTGGGATTATTTCATTTTTATATACGTTAGGTGGCAATAGGAAAAAATTGAAATATCATTATCCTAAGGAGCGTGTCATTATTGGGTAAATCGCAAAAAGCTTGCTGAAAACGTAAAAATATCTTTCGCTTAGTAAGTGGGGAAAGGCGTATCTGAAAAAACTTTTTCAGATACGCCTTTTTTAGTTTGGTTGGGCGATTTTCAGCATCCGTTGGGCGAATCATTACATTTGAACTAGAAAGTATGTGCGCTCAATTTGCCTTAATATCCGCAAAATAAGGCTGTTGTCCTTGTCGGAAATAAGTGAATAAATAGCCTTGATGTTTTTTAATTTGTCCATTGATGAAGTCATTATAAGATATCGTCGTTGGAATAATGAGCGAATGCTTGAATAAATCACGCTCTGTAATGTCCATTGCGACAAACTCTTCTCCAGCGATAGCTGGGTTTTGGCGCAACAATGTGTAAATATTTTTTTGCTGCTGTTGATCTGCACGTTCTTTCCACCAAATTTTGCGCGGTTGGAATTGTTGCGCCTGTAAATAATCAAGCTGCATAATATTTTGTACAACAGCTAAATCGACGTTTGATACCGTTTGTAAAAATTCAAGTAAACGCTGGAATAAATCTTCAAGCTGATGTCCGATACGTGACCAGCCGCGTGTTTCCCAAAAAGTTCCGAAGCTTTGGAAAAAATCGAATGGTGTTTCGAATACCTCTGTTACTAAGTATTCAATCGTGTAATCCATACGATGTGCATTCCAATATTTCTCAAGCACATCTTCCGCATGTTTAATACGAACAATATCGTCAAATGTTAATACATTATTTGAGAAAATTTCGTATGGTGAAATATCGACATATGTGTAGCCATATTTTTTGGCTTCTAAACGTAAGCCTGTCCCACGTAATAGCTTTAAAAAGCCCAGCTGTAATTCCTCGGGACGCATTGCAAATACATCGTTGAATGTATCGCGGAATGAAGCGTAGTCTTCTTCTGGTAAACCAGCGATTAAATCTAAATGCTGGTCGATTTTTCCACCATCTTTCACCATTGTGACAGTGCGCTTTAATTTTTCAAAGTTTTGACGACGCTTCACAAGCTCATTTGTTAAATCATTTGTTGATTGTACACCGATTTCAAAGCGGAACAAACCTTTAGGAGCATTGTCATTTAAAAATTGGATGACTTCTGGGCGCATAATATCTGCGGTAATTTCGAATTGGAAGACAACGCCTGGTTTATGTTCATCAATTAAAAACTGGAACATTTCCATCGCGTAGCTACGGCTAATATTAAATGTACGGTCGACAAATTTAATTGTTCTTGCCCCGTTATCCATTAAAAAGCGAATATCCTCTTTTATTTTTTCACGGCTAAAATAACGTACCCCTACTTCGATGCTTGATAAGCAAAATTGACATTGGAAGGGACAGCCACGGCTCGTTTCGATATACTGGATGCGCTTGCCAAGATGAGGTAGATCCTCCTCAAAGCGGAATGGTGTTGCAAGCTCGCGCAAATCAATTTTGGGTGGCTGTGCATGAATTTTTACTTTACCTTCAACTAAATAGCAAATGCCTCGCACATCTTCTAAAGGCATATCCCCATTGCAATAATGCATTAATTCCTTAAAGGAAGTTTCACCTTCTCCCATGACGATAAAATCAATTTCCGTATGATTTTTTAACCAATGGTGTACGTCATATGATACTTCAGGGCCACCTAAAATAATTTTTGTGTTTGGCAAGACTGTTTTTAGCATTTTGATAACATGCAATGTTTCCTCGATATTCCAAATGTAACAGCTAAATCCTACAACATCTGGCTGCTTTTGAAATAAGTCAGATACAATATTAAATGCAGGGTCTTTAATTGTATATTCAGCAAGCTCTGGTATAAACTCAGGATAGGCACTTGCTTTTAAATAGCGAATTGCTAAATTTGTGTGAATATATTTGGCGTTTAATGTAGCTAATACAATTTTCATAATTTCTCTCCTCTTTCTAATTATTATTGTAGCAGTGTAGCGAAAAGGGGACAACTTACTAAATATTCGCATCAATGAAATCATCGTTTTGTCGAGACTGTCACGACATGTGCTTTGGGTGGGTCAACAGGATGACACTATCAAATATCCGTTGAAAAAAATGAATCAAGCACTTTTGCCACCGATAAAAGCAGAAATTTTATACGAAATCAAGATAAAACGTCTTTATTGCTAAATAATTTTTCGGAAAATATAGAATATTAGGTAATAAAAATGTAATATAGTTAATAGGATATAAATAGCATACTAATTGATAACGCGATTACTTTACAATAGGAGGTTCGTTTTCCTTGAGTTATATTGATATTTCCAAGCTTGATAGACTCTTTGATGAATGCACAGAGTCAATTGTTGTCATGCACGAATCAGGTCAAATTCAAAAAATGAATCAAGAAGCAGCGCAGTTATTAGGTCGGAATCACTTGGTAATAGAGCAGCTGATGCTTGATGAGATGTCCAGTGAAAAATGGGATGCTTTTATGAAAGAAGCGAAGTATTCAGGAATAGCGTTTTGCAATGTAAATATTATTGTAGAAAATAGTCCAATTTCTACTAGTGTATTTGGCTGTTATTTGAAAGCGGAACAATCTATTATCGTATGGATAACTCCAAATTACAATGAGGACAAGTTAGTCAATACAGATGTTCTATGCTCTATTATAGATTGTGCATGTTATGATGCTATTTTGTCGGACAAGCATGGTTATATTATAGATATTACAGAGGGCGCTTCAAACATTTTAAGACACAAAAGTGAACAAGTAATGCAGCGAACATACGAACAACTATTGTACGATTTAGACTTTTCACAAGAACAAATTTTTAAGCATATTCAAAAGCTTGACGAGCGCTCAATCAGTACGGTTGATTTTAAATATCAGATTGCTGGTGAAACAATAATTTATGAAATGACAGCAATTGCGATAAACGCTGATAACTTGGTTGTGACACTATTGAAAGATGTAACTGTTGAAAGAAATGTTACAGATGCTAAGGAAGACAAGGTTTTGTCTAATTTAAATGAGCTTGTTGCAACGATTGTGCATGAAATAAGAAATCCAATGACTTCTTTAAAAGGTTTTTTAGATTTATTAAAGTTGAATATGAGTGATGATGGCCAGCAATATTTTTCAATAATTGACGCTGAATTTGAGCGTTTAGAGCTTATTTTAGAGGACTTCTTATATTTATCGAAGCCACCAAGATACGCAATGGAGGAAATTTCTTTTGTAGAGATTATCAAACAAATTGTGGATCTTATGCAGCCACAAGCAATTCAAAATAATATTTTACTAATGCTTGAATATTCTCTCGCAGATGAATTTAAGATGCAAGGGAATGTAGTACGCTTAAAACAGTTGTTAATCAATGTTATTAAAAATGCGATTGAAGTGATGCCATTAGGAGGAACAATAACAATTGCACTAGGCTATAATATGGATGGCAATATTGAATTAACAATTAAAGATGAAGGTTATGGTATGAACGAAGAAACAATGCAAGGCTTATTCACACCTTTCTTTACAACAAAGAAGCAGGGCTCTGGTCTTGGCTTACCTCTTGTTAAAAAAGTTATTGAGGAACACGGTGGCGATGTGAAGGTTTGGAGCAAAGAAGGAGTAGGTACAGAATTTACATTTACAATTCCTGTCGATTCGTATAAATATTTAATGAATATTTCATTGCATGAATCTGTAAGTCTGACTTGAGAATATTAGAGTGAAGCTATGGTATAGTCAGATATTCGTCTGATTTTACCATAGCTTTTTATCATGATGCAGCAGGTGTCCAAACTCGCTAAGAAAGAGCCTGTGGTAATGGTTGAGTGACCAACGTCATGTCTCCACAAAGCCTCCGTCAGATATCACAGATGATGCAGGCCTGTTAACCATCGGTGCGTGTTATGACGCACTTCTACTAGAAACAAGTTCGAAAAAGCCGGACGAGAGTTAGCAGAGGCATAATTGATATGTCTTGTGAAAAATATAGTAAATAAAATGAAAAAGTTGGACAAGACCTTCACGCAATAGCTATAATGCTTTGTAGATAAGTTATCCTGATTCAGCTAATGTAAAGCTTTCTTTTTTAGAGAGAAACCTAAAATATTGCTGAATCAAGATAAAGCCTCCGACGAATGTTCCAAGTTTTGAAGGGAGACCTGCACATTGCGGGTCCGTTAACCGTTAGCGTATGAAGTGATGATTTTAGGCTGCGCCCCGAAGAAATCTGGACAAGAGTTAGCTGGGGCATAATTGATCTTAGATAAGGATGGATTGTATGGCTTCAGAAGAAATTAAACAATCATTAAAGCTATTTATCGTACTGTCGCGCGCATATAAAGCAATTAATGAAACAACAAATCATTTTTTTCAAAAAAATGGATTGAACCCAACTGAATTTGCTGTATTAGAGCTTCTCTATCATAAAGGAAGACAACCGTTACAGCATATTGGGAATAAAATATTATTAGCAAGTGGCTCAATTACTTATGTAGTGGATAAGCTTGAAAAAAGAGGTTATTTGTCGCGTGTATCTTGTCCAGAAGATCGCCGTGTGACATATGCAGAAATTACCGACGCAGGTGCTCAGTTTATGGCGGAGTTATTTCCTGAACATGAAACAAATTTACATGAGTTATTAAGTGCATTAACTCCAGAGGAAAAAGATCAGGCAATTGAGCTACTGAAAAAATTAGGTTTATCTGTGAAGGATTTATCGTATTAAAAGAGCAGGTTTTCATGGAATGTTGAAGGCAAGCTTTTTTGTATGAAAAAGGCTGTAGGAAAAGTAAGCTTTTCCTACAGCCTTTTAATTACTCAATTGTTAAACCCATTTGCACAAGCGCGTCTTTTAAATCAATGTCATTATCAAAAATAGTTAAGCGAATAAATTTATCTGGTCTTTCGTATAAAAGTGTTATGACTGTCTCACCTTCATATTCTACGTAAAATGTGTGCATATTTGTAATGTGCTCATCTAATTGAATAGATGCTAAATCATACTCGCTATAGCCTTCCTCAGAAGCGATTGCATCTACTGTATCACTCGTGTTTGTTAGCAATTCTTCAAACACAGCATCCGCTTTTGGAAATGCTTCAATACGCATTGATACATCTGGATTGATATCGGCCATCACAACATCACGACCAGGCTCTTCGGCAGTAAGCGTAAAGCCATCCATTAAGTTTATGTGGTAATCTTGCTGGGGGCTTTTTGTAATAATAGTAGAGCCTTTTACTTCCTGATTATTTGATTTATACGTAATTGAATGTACATCGTTCGTTGGATTTTCCTCTGTTGTTGTTTCGTCTGTATTTTCTTCTTTATCTTCTTCTACTGCGTTATCTTCACCTAATTCCTCTTCGTTGTTAGGTTCTTCAGTTGTAGTATCATTTGAATCTTCATTTGGTATTGGTTCCTCAGTTTGTGATTCCGTACTACATGCTGCTAAAAATAGAGCAGTTAAAATAGAGAAAATTAATAAATATTTTTTCATTTAACATTCCTCCTTACGAATATAAGGACGTGCCTAATTAAAATAAGTTTCCTGCAAAAAAGTAATTATGTGAGCGGTAAAACTAAAAATAATAATAAAACAAAGACAACATGAGAGACAATGATTAGCGGTAAACTTTTTTTCCACTCATAGAGAGCTCCCCATAAAAGCCCTGAAACAAATGCTGCCATTACGCCTGGTATAAAGCCGCTAATAGCGACTGAAATCGAAAAGAGAACGGCTGTAATAATAATCGCATAGCTACTTTTAACAAAGCGTTTTAATTGCTGCTGAACAAAACCACGCCAAAACATTTCTTCTCCTACAACGATAATAAAAATAAGAAGCAAGTAATGCCAAACAGTGGACGGGCCATATTTTGCTAAAAAGCTTGCAATCTGTTGTGGGGCATTTGGACTGATAAACGGTAGTATTAAATAGCCTAGTTTAATTATACCGTATGTGATTGTCCCATAACCAATACCGAATATTAAATATTGCCATGTAGGTAAGCTATCTTCAAATTTTTCTGTTACGAGTGAAATGGCGATACCGACTAATAAAGTGAATGTATATAAATACCAAAAAATCGTTTTTTCAGAAAATGTATAAAACAGCATTGCATACATGAAAATTAACGAAAGCAACAGTACTGGAGCTTGTTTAATTAATTTCATAAAATGAATCAGCCTCCTAACGTAATACTAACAAAAAAACACCCTTTCATCATCAATTTTGTGATGAAAGGATGTTTTTCTAAACAAGATCGTATAATAATTGTAAGGAATGCCATATTATAATACTAATGAGGCTTATGATGAACCTATCTAGCAAATTTTGTGGCATTTAGAATAGCATAATTTTTAAAAAGGTGGTAAAAAATATGCATTGTGATTGTTGCTAAATCAAGATAAAATTTTATAACGTTTATGGTTAACGACTGTTTTTTCTTCTATTTCTAGGTCCGTGAAATTCTCCATAATGGTTAAGTCAACAATAACAGAATTCTCATTTACCTTTTCAACAATACCTTGTAAGCCATCTTTAAATTCGATAATATTTCCAACTTCGGCAATTTTCACAGGCAGTCAACTCCTTTAATGAATTGCGCCTCAGCGTAATTGCGTCTGGATTTTTTCGAGCTCGGTCTTCGCAGAAGTTAGCCTAAAAGCGTCACAATATGCGCCAACGGTTAACGGACCCGCAATGTGCAGGCCTCACCTTCAAAATCCGTGACATCCGCCGGGGCTTTAATCTTGGTTCAGATGGTGTTTGAATCCCTATTAAAATAGGGAAAAGCAGATCTTCCTCTTCTCTATAAAGGGAGGGAGCTTTGACTGAACCAAGGTTAACGTCATTACCATAACTGTTGTTAAGAATAACATATTAAGGGGATATAAATCAATTATACGGGGCAATGTTTGTATTATTCTACTAAATGTGTTAATTGGAGATGTATTTTCAAACCAAATATTGTATAATAAAATATGGTCATTTTGAATTCAAAGTAAAATTCGATAAAAATCTGAAAATATATTATATGAGAAGGTGCTCGAATCTAGATTTTTGGGGCATAATTGATTATAAGAGACATTAAAACAGGCATATTGATTATGTAAATATTGTCTATTAATAGGCGTGTTTTTAGGAGAAACGATTTTTATTAGACGCACACTCGTTGATTGAAGTGGAGGGTGGCGACTCCAGCGGAAAGAGTGCGAGATGAAAATCCATTTATTTCGGCATTCGCCGAAATAAATTAGTTGAAGCCGCACCCGCGGAAAGCGTCCACCCGCAACGGAAATCAACGAATTCTTAGGTATTCTCT
>NZ_PYWN01000173.1 GCF_003049505.1 Metasolibacillus meyeri | reverse complement strand
AGCAACTAAAGGAATCTTTAAAACGGATGGACTTAACTGCATCATTTTGTCCAAGTGTGTAGTAACTTTGTTATCCAATGCTTGCACTTCTTGTTTAGTTGCCATCATTGGCAATTTAACATCACCATTTTCGTCTGGTAACTCCCCCTCTACTGTTTGCACCGCCCCTTGACCATCTAACCCTTTGCGAGCTATTACAATCCATTTTGTAGTGTCGGTCGGCAAGCTATCATTATCATCAACTAGCGATTGATATGTGCTACCTTGATAGGTTACAGGGTTATTACGATTGTAAGTTGTGCCGTTTTGGTAAGGTACGACTTGCCCCCAACCCTCGATTGCATATGCTGCGTCATTAGCGCGATTAGCTGCATTGTCAGCATTTGTCGTAGCTTGCTGGGCGTCTTGCGCTGCTTGATTAGCGTTTGTAGTAGCATTAATTGCTCCTGTGGTTGCTTGGGACGCATCTGTAATACTTTGCTCTAGTGACGTTTGCAACTGCTCTAAATCACCCTTTAACAATGTCAAAACGGCGATTATTTGCACAGCAACATTTGTCGCTTGATTAGCTGCTGTAGCTGCGTCAGTAGCCTCAATTGTTGCGTTTAACATATCATCGATTAATTGTGTTGCGTCACTTAATGCTGTTTGCAAGTCCGATAATGTTGCATCTGCGTTATTTAATGTATCTGTAATACGCTGTATTAACTCGTCTACATCATTATCGCCAGCCAAAATGTTTATTTGCCGTTGCAAATTATTAAAGCGCCGCAAAATATCATCCCACGTTTGATTAATATTTACACGTTCTTCCCGCGTAATAGGTGAGTTCGTATTATACATTGTCATTCCATCACTTCCTTACATATATAAAAATCTAAAATTAAAAGCCGCACTTATAATAGTGCCGCCCTCTACAGTTATATGGTTTTCTCCTGCAGCTAAAGCGAGAAGCTTTTTATTAGTATCTTTAAATACAGATATACCATTTTTAAGTGTACGTATACCACTTAATACAAGTGTATCACTTGCTGTTAGCGCGTCATTATAACGATATACGTCTCCCGTTGTCTGATTAATAATTTGCAAATAAGATGCCGCTGTTGCTTTGATAGTGATTTCTAACTCATGCTCTCTTGGGTCGATAGATACGTTACCGATATTATCGATTACAAAATTATTTGTACTGTGTA
The DNA here is from genome assembly GCF_003049505.1 of Metasolibacillus meyeri. Lineage (GTDB taxonomy): Bacteria > Bacillota > Bacilli > Bacillales_A > Planococcaceae > Metasolibacillus > Metasolibacillus meyeri. The sequence goes on along the minus strand of NZ_PYWN01000173.1, from coordinate 16,924 downwards.
CATATTTATATTCCTTATCCCAATCTAAGCCCATGCCCCAGCTCCATAAATCTACATCCCATTCTTTATGACTTTGCAAGTCCATACAACTACCTCTTGACTGTGCATAAGGTGTAATACATATAAGCCTAATGCTAAACATGCCGTTTTTAATAGTACGTCTCAAACTAAATTTACCGTCGTTGCGCACATGCCACCATAGACCATATTCTTTTGTATCAATAATATAAAAGTCTTCTTTGCTGCCGAACAGGGCAAATAAATCACGATGAAATTGAGCATAATCAGCTAAATCATACCCACTTACTTTAAAAGTAGCATCAATATAACGAGTGTTGTACCCTCGACTTGTGACGATATAGCCACTGCCATCAATGTTATACGATTCATTCATGGCGTCTAAGGATTCAGGCTCAAATTCCATGACCCGAATCCCTGCATCACGTAAATTAATTTGATTTCCGTTTTTTACGAAGATTAACGTCATAATGAGAACCCCTTTGTCATTGCAGCTATATTAGCACCTTGATACTGCTTGCCGCTAACAATTTTATACATAATTTCACCTACTTTTTCGCCATACAAAATCACATCTGAAGTCTCAATGTGCATGTCACCCTCTCCATTGTCACCAAAAGTGTTGTTATTAATAGTTGAATAATTATTAATCATTGACGATGGTTTGTCTAAACCTAAATTAACTTTAGCACCTCGTAACGGGTTGACAATGGCTGGTTTAATAAAGTCACCAATTTTTTCGGATGCATTCGCCAGAAACGATTTTTGCCGATCTACCCCAACATCAAATCCACGTGCAAGATTGCCTACAACAAAATCACGCATCCAACGCGACGGTGAATGAATATCCAATGATTTTTGTATTGTGTTTTTGATATTTTCAGCCATCGTTTTGGCTTGTTTTTGCAGAGCCCCATCCATAGACTTCATTCCATCGATCAAACCTTGTCCAGCATTTTTGCCAACTTGATGGAGTGTTTTTAACTCCTTGTCAGTGCCACCAACGACATCTTTGATTGCTTGTTGCCACTCTTTGTTAAGTGTTTCAAGCTCTTTATTTGCTGCATCACGCATAGCTTGTATTTCATTTTGCGTTTGTGTTTTTAGTGGCTCTAGCTCTTTGATAGCTTGCTCACGTGCAATTTTAGACTTTTCTTTGTACATATCTTGGTAAGCTTTTAACTCTGAATCTGTCATAGAGTTTAAAGCTCGCAGCTCTTCTGTGGCAGCTGGGCCCATCTGACGTAACTCATCGAGTAATGTTTTGGATACCCGTCTACGCTCTAGTTGCGTCAATTGGTTGCGCCAATCATTTAAGGCTTGTACCTGGTCGCTTAAATTTTTGGCAAGTGTTTCAGATGTTACAGCTTCCCGCTGTTTAACTTCGTCAAACAATCCATACGAATTTAAAATTGACTGATATCTACTATCCAAAGCGTTTGCATATTCATCATTTAATTTTTGTTCATTTTGAATCAAATCATCATTTATTTTTTGAGCTTTGCTTAAATATTCATTATTTTTGCTAGTGATAGCATCATTAATGCGTTTTACATTGTCTTGGTATTGTCGTCTAAGCTCAACATTTTCTGCTGATCCATTCGCGAATTGCTTATATGCTGCACGCCAATATTGTGCTTCATCGATTAAGCTTAATTCATTAGCTTTCTTTTTATCATCGATAAATTTTTTGGTAGCAGCGAGTTTTTGCTTATTGACCTCTTGCTCTTTTTTAACCATATCAGCCCATGCTTTGTTATTGATTTCCATAAGCTTTCCATGCATTTCTTTTTCTAGTTCGGCGATTTTCTTTGCATCAACTTTTTTCATGCTGTTGCGTTTTTTGGCATAAGACTGCTGTATTTTTGTGCGTTCTGCCTCAGCTTTTTCAGAAATCTTTATAATTTCATCGGTATTCTTTTTAGCAGCATTAGTGATAACTTTCGTTACATCTGTTATGGCTTTTTCATTCAACTTTTTTGTGTTGGCCATACCGATAGCCATCCCTGTACCTGTATCTTCACCAATGCCAATAAAAACGCGCGAAGGCGAGTGAATATCCAATGCTTGGCGCACTGTTTGAGCTGCACTATTTGCAATGCCACGAGCTGTTGCGATAACTTGCTTTTCGCCAGCTTTTAACCCTCGAACCATTCCAGACGTTGCTTCCTGGCCGATTTTTTCGAAAGTTGAAGATATATTATCAAAAGGTTTTACAATGCTTTGAGTTAAAGTATTGATTGCTGTAAGAACTGCTTCTATACCGTTATTTATCGCGAGGACAATGCCACCTACTGCATCGTTACCAATACGCTCAAATACTTTAGATGGGCTGTGTGTTTCTAATTGATCTCTCGCTGCTTCCTCTAAAGCCTTCCCTAAGTTGGACGCGGCTTTTTCAGCTTCTGGCGTACCTTTTTCGATTCCGGATGCTTGTCCTTTGGCAATATCCACACCAAGCTCTTCAAATTTTGCACTTTTAATGCTATCCGCTAAAGCTTGTTCAGTTCCGATAACTAAATGGCCTACTGCATCTAATAAGCCTGTATTTTCAATACCTAACGAGGTACTTAGCGCTTGTGTCGCTACTTCTCCACCCTTAGCAAACGTTGAGCTTAATTTTTGTAATTCATCATCAGATGCCTTAACAAGCGCACTAACATGCCCCGCCGATTCGGGGCCTGCTTCACGTAGTGTATTAAGTAGTCCTTCATCAATACCACGCTCTGCCAGTTTCGCAATATTTTCAGACCATTCTGTAATGACGCGTTGATTTTCTTCGAGATTTTTCTGCATTTCTGCAACACTCGTCTTAGACTTATCACTCAACGTATCAAACATATCTGTCGCAGCACTTGCATAATCGTCCCACGCGGATTTCATATCTTTTACTGTTTCTTGTTGTTCTTTGGAGAGCTCTTCAAGCATTTTTAATTGTCTGCCAATGTCTTGCTCTGCTGCTTCAGCCACAGCCGCGCTCGATTCAATCAGTTCGTTATCTACCCTTTTACGCTCTTCGCCAGCAGCTGTATGAGCTGCTGATAAATCCGCTTCTTGCACTTGCAATTTTTCGGATTCTTCTTTGTATTCTGATTTGGTTATCTTGCCTTCTGCATACAATTGGTTATTTTCCTCGATTAACGCATTGACTTCTTCAAGCTGTTTACTGATTTCAATTTCTTTTTGCGTTAGTTCGTAGCTTCGTTCTCTAGCACTTTGTAGCTTCTCTTCCTCTTTCATGAGGTTGATGCGATTAAGAATTTGCTCGGATGTCATACTTAGTGCATTGGACTGTTCACCGTACGCTAAATTTAAGCCATCAACATTCTTATTTAATTCTGCTATATGTTCTTTTAATAACTTTTTTTCTGCGGCAGTTTTCTTTTCTTTGGCTGCCAACTCTTCGATTTCGGCTGCGAGCTTTGTGTATGCTTCGGCATTTGTTTCAATGTTCCTCTGTTTTTTCTCATACGCTACAGCCGATTCTTCAACGGATGTGCTCAGGGCTTTCGTAGATTCCGCTAATGCTTCGTTTTGTTGGGCTAATTTCGCTCCCTCTTCGGTAGTGCGTTTGAAGTGCATAACAAGCCCAACTACTGCCGTAACAAGTAACCCAACACCCGCTACTACCCATCCTACTGGGCCAGCTAAAAGCGCCATTGCTGCGCCCCATGCTTTTGTTGCTGTTGCCGCTGCTATTTGCGCTACAGTTGATAACTTAATAGCACCCGTCAAAACACCAATCGCAAACGTTTTTAACGTGATAGCGCTCGTAGAGGCGACGGTTACCACTGTACCAGCTCGATCCGTTGTATTCATGACAATTTGCGATGCAATACGTGCATTTGTAGCTATCGTTAATGCTTTAGTGGTTGCTTCTGCGGCTGCTATCGCCACTTTAGCCGCACTAATAGCCGCGCTTGCTTTTGTAATGACTGTGTACGCCGCAAATGCAGCTGTTAAACCAATCAGGACTGGAGTCAATGCTTTGACAACAGGTATCGTTGCACTAATTGCTGTAGCAAATACTGTAACAACAGGCGCTGACGCTCTAATCACATCGTTAATCGTCGCAAAAGTCGCGCGTACAACTAACTTCAAGCTGTCAAGGTTTTCAGCAATACTTTTACCTGTCACTGCTTTTGACAAATCATCAAACGCAAAAATCATATTAGCAACACCAACAACTATTGCATTACGAAGATTTGTAAATGACGTACCAATACCAGCAGAACTGTTTTTAGCAACATCAGCAAAACCGTTGACACCGCCGTTTAGTTCGATAATTTTCGCATTGAAATCTTTAAACTTAATATCACCAGCTTTTAACGCTGCGTACAGATCGTTTTGTGCTGATTGACCCGCAAAGCCAAACGCCTCAGCCGTCTTATTGAGCGCATACCCCATCGTTTCCTGCAAAGTTCTCCATGACTGCATGTCAACGGAACCTTTGCTCAGCATTTGCACATATTGCACAAGTCCGCGTTCTGCGTCTGAAGCACTTGCGCCGCTTGCTAAAAAGGCATTATTTAATGACAAGGCGGTGTCTGTTGCATTGTCTAAATCACCTGTTAATACTGCTATATTTTGTGCACTACTTACAATGCCGTCCAGTGTCGTCGGTAAACCTTGGATGCCCTCGGACAATTTGTTGATAGACTTTTGAGCCGCCTCGCTGCTAAAGCCCATACGCTCCATCACACTAGGAAATCCATTGATTGTGTCAAAGCGCTTTATGGCTCCATCTAATGCACTTGTAACAAGTTGTATGCCTTTTTGAGCAAGCCCGACTAAACCTAATGCGGTGACCATATCTTTGACGCCGCCAGAAGCTTTTTTTGCTGATTTATCAACATTATCAATCTGCCTATTAATGTCCGCTACGCCTTTAACAACACGTCCATCATCTAAAATGACATCAATTACAATTTTGCCGTCGGAAGCCATAAATACATCACTCCTTCAGCTCATATGCTTTTTTAATTTTTTTAATTGCTTCGCGCTGTTTACCTGTACCGCGCCCCGTTGGTAGCTCCATCTGTCGGATCTCCAAAACTTTTTTAAACTTGGTATCATCGCTCAATCCGCTTAAAAGCGCCTTAAACTGCCACCAATGAAGCTTACCTTGCTGCTCAAATAAATCCATGCCATAACATTGCAAAAAAGACGCGTAAATATATTGCGCGTCTTGCTTGATGTCATATAGCGCCTCGTTGTCACCCTCTTGAATCTGTGGCATGGGGTTTCCTTCGATGTCACATTTGACATCATCATCCTTTTCATTATTGATGAAGGTATCAAACAGCCTGACAAAAATATCTGCTTGCTCCTGTAAAGGATAATCTAAATCTTGCCCTAATAGCATATACAGCCCAGCTACTACCTGTTGTGCGTCGTTTACTTCGTTGTCATTAAGCAAATCGATAATCGATAAGACGTTATCAAATGACAAATCAACCTCATACATAACGCCATCTAGCTCAACTTGCCCTGGTAACGTGTCGGTTAATGTAAACATCGCCACACCTACTTTTTACGTTTTTGGTGCTGTTGGCGCTGTTTTTTTGACTGTACATAGTTTTCAACTTTCATTTGCTGCGTTTTTAAACCGCGCTTATTGGCTTCTGCTACAATCCCTTCAGCAAGTTGATTAATCACATCCGCACAGGCGAAAGCACTACCGACACGCTCATAGATAGCGTTGCCAGCACCTTGTTCTAACAAATTATCTAAGCATTTAATTATAAGCTTTTTAGCCCCTTCGAAATCTTCATCAGTCAGCTGCTTAGCATCCTCATTAAATTTAATAAAAACCGCGCGTTGTTGCTGTAAGCTCTCATCTGACATATTAATTTCGTATTTTAAATCATCAATCTCCACTGGAATTGTAGGCTTACGTGTATTAATTTTAATCATGTATATCGCTCCTTTTTATACAAATACAAAAAAGAAGGCTTAGTCGCCTTCTCCTTCGATTGGTTCTTCTGGTTCCTCAATTGGCTCTTCGGTTTCTTCTGGCTCTTCTGATTCCTCTGTGTTGCCCGAATTATCGGGCTCATCAGGGTGTAACTGGTGGTACTGTAATTGTTGGTTTAGCATCCCACGAAATGCGGCAGTTAAACGGTGCATAGTCGGACGCTTCGCCACCCGTCGTTTTAATTTCTGATACTGTGGCGCGCCCCTCAAATTCAGTACCATCAGTACGCACTTGCTTAAACATGATTTTACGTGCTTCTCCTGTCTCTAGCTCAAGATCTGCTATTAATTTTTGTGCTGGATCTTCAATGTCATGCATACCTTCAAACGTATATGCCTTTTTAACAGAAATAACGTCCGTCTCCTTTGTTCCATCGCCATCATAAAACGCATATTCCTCTGTTTCTTCCTCTCCATCGTCTGTAACAGAGGAAATCCATTTCGCTAATCGTAAATCGGCGGTACTGTTTTCATCTTCATATACCCCTACCCAATATTCTGTTAAGGCATTCTTTTTACGTGCCATGTCTATAACACTCCTTTAAAAATTGTAATTTGTACACTGATTGATAATTGATAAATAAAATAGCCCTGCTCATCGATTAAGATAAGCGAGGGCATACCCATTATTTTTATGTCATTAAATTCATAGCTGCCGTTTGCAGATGGCAAATCAACTAAGTTTTCTAGCTTTTGAAATATGGTGCTAAGAAAATCGATACAATTATTTTGTTCCTTACTTTTCGCATTAATTTGTACTTGCTGTTGTTTGTCACGCGTCCCGTCAAAATAGACTGTTTCTGCTCCGCCTGGCATCGCCATGACAGATACACTTTCGCCAGTGTCTAGTACACCAAGGATGCTCTTAGCAAACGGCTGTTGGCTATTGATATAGCGATTAAGCTGTAGTAATAAATCTAACTCCATACCTGCCATCACCTCGCCCTATTCATTGCATTAACCACAACTCTTTTCCAGCTATCGCCGTGAATCGCTAATGCCTTGCTATCCCATTTAGGACCCGTGCCAGGTGTCGTAAATTTAGCTCCAATGTTGTAATATTGACGCCGCGCATAAACCGAGTGCCACGTAATTGATTTACCATCAACCCCAATAGATGATTGATTACGTAAGTCGCTGGATAGCATCGGCACATATATATTACTATCAGCATAGACCTGATTGACAAACGCATATTGTCCTTGTTTGGTCATATTTGATAGTCTGATAGGTACACCGTCAAGCTGTCTCTTTATACGGACACGCATTAAATCACCTCCAACTCCCAATGATGTACCTTGCTGCTCTTTGGGTGACAACATGGCACAATCTTTTTAAGGACGTATTCTTTATCATCAAAAATGATAATAGATTCCTCTGTAAAATTATCAGGAATGGGCGTACTGTTACGGGTGTCTACAAAGATAACAGCATTAGCCATAATTTTAGTTTGTGTTTTATCTCTGCTAAATATGGTCGATTGGTCAAACCTCACATGTTTAATGATGGCAGGTACAGCATATAGCGGATTACCATAGTCGTCTTTGCCATCAAGACGTTGCCTGTAGATAATGTCATGTACGAGCCACGAGCGCGGCAATGCTCTTACCAACATGCTGTACTCACTCCCTGAAACAATAGTCCTGTGTTGCGTAAATACAGGACGACATCGCTTGACAACATACTGTTTTCTTCTTTTTTTGCCGTTCCTCTGCTTGCCCCCGTACTCATCATTGTGCGCCCAATCTGCACCGTTGCGACTTCCTGCAACCCATGTGAGCTAGTAGCTCCCATTTCGTAAAAGTAATCGATTTGCGCGGCTACAGCGCTTTTAAATTTTGATTTCCTCCAATCCCAATCGCTCGCTAAATCATTATGCTGATAAAAGTCATTTGTAACACTGTCTAGCACATCACAAGCTTTTCGCTCCAAAAAAGGAAAAGCATCAGGCTCAATATTATTTTGACTCAATGCTTTGTATTCATCTAAAGTTAAATAAGGCATTTAATCACCTTCTTTTGTTTTATCGATGCGCTCTAAAAAATCGCCATCCCATTTTTTGAGATTGGCGATTGCTTCATTTCCGCGCTTGACAGTCATTTCAATTTCTTGACCAGATGTATATATTTCTTTCGTATATTTATCTCTAAATGGTTGTAACACTTTGTATTTTGCCATTAGTCATCACCCTTCTGGCTCCGGCTCCGGCTCCTCTGCTCCTAATGTCACTTTAACAACAGCGGGCTTATTGTCATCTAAGATAAACTCTCCTGCTTTACCTGCACCTTGTAGCGCTACCCCGTCAAAGTCTTCTGATTCAATGGTGCGGGCGGTATTAATACCCGTAAATGCTTTACCTACACCCGTAATATATACATAGGCTACATCGTCACCTTGCAATTTTGCTTCGGGAATTTCCTGAATGACGAATCCTTTGAATTTTAGAATACCATTGTTATCAATATCCGCTGACGACTTTTTAGCACTTGTCGTAAGTGGATGGTCAATAATTGCGTTATATAGTTCAGGTGTTACCTTCGCTACTTTATTTCCAATTGCTTCGATATTAACGTAGTAATTAGATAAGTCGTTGAATAAGGCTAGTACACTATCTGCCTTGAAATCTGCAATTGTTTCTGTATGACCTGCTATGGAAGCAATAAACTTGCTGTGCGCATCGTCAAACGTCTTTACTTTAGCCTGTGCCTGCAAGTCTAATCGATCAGCAACAGCCGCCTCAAAATCATTATTAACTGTGTGCTTATCGATTCCCTCGTGAAATACCCATTCCCAAGAATAACGTACTGGCGTATCCGTGTAGATGATTTCGGTGCGTGGTCCAAAACGTGTCGTATTGCCTGTTCCTGTGCCGAACGCTACATTCGCGCCTTTGTTGTAAGCTGCACCTACAACAACAGGAATATCGGACGTTTTCACATAAAAGGCTGTTTCATTGTGCTGTACACCGTCCAGTGCTTCAATGCCACCACCAAAAAAGTCAGCGAAATAAGCTTGCTTTTTAAATACCGCTTGTAATAACGCTTTGAATTGCGGTTGATAGCTACGCGCGGCTTTTTGGTTATTTTCTGTACCTGCAAAGAACTGTAAATTTAATTTTACTAATAATGTTTTACCCATGTTTATTTCTCCTTTATTCATATTTTGCTAATTTAGCAGTGAATGGATCATTGTCACCGCCCCCTTGTGGTGGATTGTGATTCCCTCCACCAAAATTCGGCGCTGGTGGTTGCGCTGACTCTGTTTCAGGCACAAATAAAAACGACTTTGATTCCTTTAAAGCCATTAGTTGGTCGTCAAGGCCGCCCTTTACATTGCCTTGCTCGTCTAATTCGATTTTCTCTTTGTTAAGCAAGCCCGATACAATATCTAAATCTTGTACCTTACCTGTTAGTGCTAACTTGACCGCGCTTGACAGACGTGTTTCAGCAAGCTCTGTTGCATGCTTATCCGCGTTGTCTTTATTTTCTTGCTGCAGGCGTGTAATTTCTGCTTGTAAAGCATCATTGCCAGCCGCTTTAGGTTTTAGCTCCTCTAGTTGCGTGTCACGCTCTGTAATGGTATCATTAGCTGCCTTTAGCTCCTTAATTTTCTCGTCCAATCGTGATTTAGGAACCATTGTGCCGAAACCATCTAAAACTGATTGTGCCTGCTCTTCCGTCAATCCCATTGCTAATAGTTGTTCTTTCGTCATAATACTATGTCCTCCTTCGCTTTTTACGTGCAACGGCACGATAGAGTAAGACACGCTTTATTGTTTAACGTCTACAAGCTGTGCGTCAAAAAGACGATAATCCCAAACGTTTGGGATTTTGAACACAAAAAAGACACTCAACTGTATAATAAGTTAAATGTCCTTAAATTCATCATCGCTTTTAACCACACCTATTCGCTTAAGGTGGTTACGCAATTTTTCTTTATGCTTTTGCTTTTCTTCCTCCGTGAACTCTCTTTCTCCGACTGTTTCGCCACCTAAAGGCTGATTCCATCGCGGATCGCTAAAAGGTTTTTGTTTACTCATCGTATTCCTCCAATAAAATATGATGTACGTCATTTATTACTTCTATTCTATTAATGATAAACTTGGAGCCGCGCTCATACAATACTTCCTGCTCACCTGGATTGTAATTGCTAATATTCCGACCTTTTCTTGCATCTAAAATATACAGCTGCACCTGCGCTTCGGGATTGTAAGTATTACCTTTTGTAGTTGATATATATTCTTTGTACATCTTTTCTTTCCCTGGTACATGCTCCTGCAAGAATCGGGCCATATCATCATTAGTGTTGAAGTAAATAGAACGACTTAAATCACCTTCATATTGTGGCAGCTTCTTTAGAGCAGCATCCAAATGATTAATTAAAACCTCATCTTGTTCATTAAGAGACGTTCCCCTTCTCAATTTGTCATTAAGCTTATAAGATTCAGAGCTAATATATTGATTAATAGCTCGTTGCTCATTGTTATTGAGGCTCCTTGCATTACTTAAATTAATGACACGTTCTTTGTCGTATCTGCGCGGCAGATTGTGCTCAGCGATAAACTCTCGCACTTTTAGTTGGCGATTGCGTACGAGCTTTTCATACTTAGCAATCGTCTTTTCATCGCCAATTTCACGCGCTAAATTAAGTGAGCGTTTAGCCTTGCGAATCTGTCGCTCGTAATAGCGCTGCTGCTGCGTCAACTCGTACTCTTTAGATACACCCTCCGCGTCATACTGTATTTGATTATTGATATTTATACCTGGTACAAACGGATAAAGGATATGGCGACAGTTAACACCTCGAATACCCCAGGGCTCCCCATAGCCAAAGTCATATATAGATGGATAGTCTGGATGGCTTGACGGATTGCTCATGCTACAAACGCGCCCTTGTATCTTTGCACAAGCTGGACGAGCATTTGAGTAGCTATTGACCAACACTAGATCAACGCCATAATCTTGCATACGTGATAGACGCAGCTCATTGTAAGTACGGTTAACAGTTGAGCGTAAAACTGTGTTTACATACTCTTCGAGATGCCATGTACGTCCAGCTTTATCAATAAAACCTGTATCGATGCCGCGCTCTGCCCAACGTGTTACTGTTTCAGCCATTGCTTGATTGATTGTTTTATTGCCAGCGAGCACTTGCGCGGTTGTTTCCTCGACAATTTTGCGGTACATCTTAGTGACAGTACCCTCACCATAATTCGTAGTGATAAGTGATTGATTAACGTAGTTATCAATATCCCTGAAGGTTTGCTTCACATAGGCTTCAAGCCGCGCGTCAATGTCAGATGGCTTAGGCTGCCGTTGATATTTAACACGCTTTATATCCTCGTCAACCGACTTAATCGTGTCATACCCGACATCCTCAAACATTTGCTCGATGTCAGTCTTCGCAATTCCTGTCGTTTGAGAGAGCGCGGCTATGGTTTCTTGATTAAGCATTCTGAGTTGTTGCATCTTGTCAATTTGCCATTGCAATACATAATCCTTGCCCGCAGTTGCAGGAGCCTTTAAACGCCTTGCAATCTGCTGAAATAACTCGTCCTCTAATGCAACATAAATATCTGCTATTTGCGACGTGTATAGGTTAAATTGATGCGGTGTGATAGTTGGACGCGCCATCTATATCACTCCTCATGACCAAAAAGAGACACTTGCTTTTTTATCTCCTTTAAATCAGGAGCATTTCGCAACGTCTCTTTGTAAATTTCTTGCATGATTTTTTCTGCTTCCTCTTCGCTTGCGCCAAATATTTTGATGATAGCGCGCTTACGACTCTGTAATTCAGCCGCAACGAGCTTTATCTGCTTGTCTATTTCAGCGTCAGCATCTTGCGCTATGGAATCATCAAACTTAACTGTTGTCTTATATTTTGCTGGAGGTTCGTAAAGCTTATACAAACTAGCCAGCGTGGCTATACAGTCAACTAAATCCTTTATGCTTTCCTCGATTACATTTTCATGACTCTGCTTCGTACGGAAGGTTTTACTGTTTTCAGATACCACCTCCGTTGCTGTTTTCATGCTTTGACCATTGAACGAAAATGTACCAGGGCTAAAACCGATTTGCATCGCTAAAACGTTGAGTAAAGCATTCATAGCAGCAATATGCTCTTCAACTCGCAATGTCACGTTGATCTCTGTTATCGTATTATCGTCCATATTTCCACCGTCGAACGCCTCATACGTTTCATCGGTTGGATCGAAGTAGCGATGTTGTTTCCCTGTGTCAGGATCTACTACCATCTTAATCATGTGTGCGGGTACGATAATGCGTTTGCGCCCTAGCCTAAATTCGCGTTGTAAACTATCAAACGCAATATCTAAAGACTTTAGCGTGTCGTAGCTGTTAGCATAAATAGAGATACCAAGCGGTACAGTGCTGTCAACGTTATTCGCTATGTTTGGCTTGAAGTAAGCGAAAAGTGGCTTTGTAGCACCTTCTATTGGGATGTACTCAGACATATCGGGATAAAGTATAGATAACGGTACTTTAACACCTAAATCATTCCCATTCCCATTCTCACTTTCATATAGTTCATTGGCGATGATGTACTCTCCATCCTCAAATGTGTGCCATTCCAAGTGAGTGTAAACCTTGCCTTGTTTACGTGTTTCGCTAATAAACACACCCTCTGTAATCCGCGCGTTTGTCCAGCTGACCGGAAGGAAACAATCCGCAGTCACATATGACAACTGAATTTCGTTATCTTTGACATACGGCTTAATCACCATGCCGCCCATTGCAAACATAAACTCCAAGTAATTTTGCATGTTGGATGTAAATTTGTTTTCCTTCAACACTTCGTATACGAACTCATTAAAATTAGTATCCGACAACGACAATTCAACTTTTTCGTTAAAAATGAGTGTAGCCAACTCCTCAGCGGCGACCTTTGGCATATTGAGCGTAGCAATTGTACGCTTACCTACACCCTCTTGGATATTAAAATAAGGCATTTTATGAATACCCTCGAAATGCCCTCGATGCAGGCTGCGCCACTCAATGATTTTGTTATAAAAATCATCCCCGAGCGCTATCTTTTTATGCTGTGTGACACTTTCTATCTTCTTGATTAACCCCAACTTTTCACCCACCTTCCGAAAGAAACTTTTGATTCCATTGAGCATTGCTTCACCACCTACTTTTTAAGTCCTAGTTTTCGGAGATTATCATTAACGTAATACTGGAACATATCACATGTATGGTCATCTTCTTTAATTACCTTTGGATCATCTGTATTTACTGTGTTAGCATCCCATTGATATTTGCGATGCTCATCTAAAAAGATTTGATTGTTTGGTGTATTGAGTACAAAAAAACGACCTTGTGCAAGTAGGTCGTGGACATTGTCAATCATATCTGTTTTTTTCTTTTTCGCTATTGGATGCAGCCTTATGCCATGGTCTTTGTATACTTGGTTACGCAAAGCTCCCTCCGCGCTGTCAATTGTTTGTATATCAAAATAACGGCTGTATTGCGCGGTGATACTATCACACCACCCCTTGAACGATTCCGACAGTTCGCTAGGTGCTTTTTTAACTACCTTATTTGCAGGGCTGTAATACCAAGTATCAAGCAAGATAACATTTTGTTTACGTGTTAAAGCAAAGGCTCCATGTGTGGTAGCGGACGTTTGATGTCCACTATCTGTTGAACTATCAATTAAAATAAGGTCATCATCTTGCGGTAATGCATCTATTAAATGAAAATGATTCATGTTATAGATGTTATCTCCTATGCCGACAGCTTCACCGCCATACATCCAGCGCCAATAATCAATATCCGTTTCTTTATACTGCTCAATTTTGCGAATCATTTGTTGCGACAAGAAGCCTCTTTCATCATCTAAATATGTAGAGTGATGTAAAAAGTAATCAGGATGCCCCGCCTTGCCGTCTCGCCATTCATTCACCCAGCTATAAGGGTTGCGCGGTGGATTGTAAGAATAGTAAATATCCACTTCCTTATCCCCTAAATCTTGACGAATGAATGTATCTGATACAATATCAATGTCCTCTACCCCTGCAAATTCAGCAAGTTCCTCGAACCACAATGCTTTCACATAGCCTTTCGCAATCTTGGCTGACTTAATCTTCAACGGATCATCAACGCCGTAAAAATAGAAGGCGGTACCTGTAGCTTTATGCCGTATAATCAAAGGCGATTTACCGAAGTAAAACTCATCTTCCAACTTCAACATATAGACGGCCCATTTAATTTGCTCATATACAGATGTAGACAGGTACTTTCCGACTTTACGCAAAATAACCATATTAGCCTGGTCGTCCTCAATGAAATCTGTAACAAGCTTCAAACTAATGACGGATGATTTCATACTAGAGCGTCCGCCACTCAATACCTTATTTGGTTGCTCACTAAGCCAAACCGAGTAAAAATGTGGATTCATTAAGTCAAGTAGATTTACCGTTCGCACGTTCATTCATGACTCGCCTCATTTCATCCTCATTTTTTACAATAATAGTCTTGCTAGAAGCAGCATGCTCATTACTAATTTGCTTAATCTCAGCTTTAGTGCGATCAATGTTAAGCTGCATCTGTTCCAGCTTTAGACGTCGTTCGTCATCCTCTGTCGTGAGGTCCATGAATTGTTTTACTAGGTTACGATGCTCAGCAAATGCGCGTGTCTGCGCCTTAATGTATGATTCGTAGCGTTCGTGAGCATAGACGACTTTGTAGTCTGTCTTACTTAACCCTCCGTCTGCTGACATTTCACCACTAATTTCTTTGAGGTGGTCGAATGGATCTTCTACCCACATAATTTTCTGTGCGCGGATGATGGCAGCAAAGCTCAGCTCAATCTGTAGCCACAGCTGGTCAATGACATCAAACTCCTGTAACGCTTCCATGATTTCAACCTGTTCATCATACAGAAATTTACTGCGCAACCCGTGTATCATGGCAGCCCTGTTCCGTTTGGTAAATTGGTTCGGTGGACTTGGGTTGCCACCACGCCTTTTGACTCGTCTATCATGCTTAGGTGGCTTGTCCTGTATGAGTTCGGCTTCATCCGCGCTCTCTGCATCCTCATTAGAAAAGGTTGCAACCTTTTTGTTTTTGGTTGCAACCTTTTTCGTTCCGTCACGCGCCCACGGATTACCGTTTTTGGTGTCACGACTTTTTTGACTTTTAATAGTCCCTAATGGTACATCGTATTTTTCGGCCAGCTTAGCTAATGTAATTTTCGTTGTTTCATATTCGTGTTTAATTTCTTCCCAATTAGCCATGTTTCATAATCACCACCACCTCCAACATAAAAATGTTTCTCTACTATATAGGCGTTTGTACGTCAAACTATATATTTTTAAGAAATATTATGATTTATTTTCATTTCCGCGCGCTTCAAATAGCCTTGAATTGTACTTCTGCCGATGCCTAACACTTTAGCAGCTTTGCCAAAAGTCATACACTCTGCACGTACCATAACAAATGCCGCGCGTTCATTTGCTGTAAGTCCTCTTAAAGCACGTTTTATTTCATTTTTCACATTTGCCATGCGCAAAATTTCATCCGTCCATGAATCATCAGCTGATTCGCTCTCTTGCATCCAATTAGGTACATAGCTCTCTGCATCCGTATATGAAATCAAATCTTGCATAAGGTGATGGTCCATGACAAAGGTATCTGTACGGGTTGCCGCGCGATACTCAGCTGGGTCGTAACCTGTTTCCATCCATTTGATAGCTTCCATCATATCGCGCTCCATACTTGGGCATCCACCAGCTACACGTAGCTCCTTTAATGATTGTTTATACTCTGCAATTAAATCTGGAAAATACATGGCCATCTCCCTTTCATCTATGTAAATAAAATATGTAAATAAAAAAGGACACTAATAGACCTGGCGCAATTGCCAAAGCCTATCAGTGTCCGTCGGTTTTTCCGTAAGGACTGTTATTTAGTTTGTTTAATACGGATGCGTTCCGCGCGCTCTACGTCGAGCACTTGCCCATTCTTCCAAATGATTGTATCTTGTCCGAATGATTTAGGGCTTAATGCTGTTATTACACCGTCTTGCACGATATACACACCGTTTTCATTTGTATTAATTGTTGCTTTCTCCATAAGCTGCCCCCTATAATGTATTTAGAAATGCATAAGGGAACTTATGTTTCGCCGTAGTGAGCCCAACTTGCTACGGTGTTTTTTAATATAGCTCTCCGCTATCGACAACTTCCCCACAGCGATAGCAATACACAATTTCATATGTGTTGGCTACTTCATCGGTTTTATTTACAATCTCCCCATCCATAGCACTTTCCTTATTGCAAATAAGCTGTTTAGCTAGTAAGGCTACTTCGTTATAAAACAAGTGGTCATTCCCGCATTTTTCACATTTATATTTCATGATTTATCCCTCCATTAGCCATTGTGGTATCAGCTCTATATCGTTCAGACAGCCGTAATAAATACTGTTATCCAATGCACTTTTATTTTTGGCCAACTTTATATTGCACTCCTGGTGCAAGTGAAACCGCATGTGTTGCTCATCCTGCTTTGCTCTTGCGCATATGGCTTGTATACCTTTATCAATAATTGCTGTACATGCAAAGCATTCATGTATTTTACGAGTTATCACAGGACGTTTTTCTGTGATTTCTAGCATTTCATTTCCCCTCTCTGATATTTGTTGCAGCTCGTTCAGCTGCTAATTTCGCACTTTCAACTAGGTGCATGTAACGCTCGGAATAATTTTCAAGTACATTAATGATGATTCTCCATTCATCCACGCCTCTGATTTCTGCTGCCTTTCGTATGTGTTCTATTGTTCCCTGGTCCAATTCCGCAAAAACAACATGTTTTTCAAAATCCATTTGTCGCCCTCTCTTCCTAAGCATTTTGGTCATTGTGCTCAGTCTGATTCTGACCATTTATTATTAAATTCATGAAACTTTTCT
>NZ_PYWN01000172.1 GCF_003049505.1 Metasolibacillus meyeri | reverse complement strand
GCAGATAAATTGAGGAATCCGAAGATATCCCAAGGAAAGGCGCAGATAAATTGAAGAATTCGCAGATATCCCAAAGAAAAGCGCAGATAAATTGAGAAATTCGCAGATATCCCGAGGAAAAGCGCAGATAAATTGAGGAATCTGCAGATATCACAAAGAAAAAGTACTCTCTTTTCTTAGCGTCAATCTTTTTTTTACACATTGCTGAAAAATAGATGAACAAAATGTGACAATTGCCTTCATTATGCATAAGGTGGTTGAAAGTGCTCATGAAAAAAAGTACACTTGTATATAAGGCTTGCAGCTAGTGAGCTAGGACACTTTGGTAAATGGTCAAGCTATGAGAGCTATGCGGCATTTGAAACAACCCAAGCCGAATGCCCCATGATTCTCATGCTTTCGTTTACCATAAAAAGAAGGCTCTTTCTTCCCACGGAAACCGTTATTCCGGGGAAGAAAGAGTCTTTTTTAGTTGCGCCAGAAATTGCGGAATACCTCAAAGTCGAGCCAATTTCCCCAAGTTTCAGGTTCGAAAATTTCAAAGGAACGGCACTTTTCAAGCGGTATATCGGATTCCTTCATATAAACAAGTCGTTGCTTTGGACATGCATCCATTGCGAGCTTACCTGTTTCAATATCGACAACAACTCCTTGAATACCGTCTGGTACAGGGAAGGGTTCATTTGCTTTGCCGTTATGAACTGCTTCCATAAAATCAATCCAAACTTGCTTTGTTGCAGCCATGTCTTCTTGAACGGATAACGTTTTACCTTGGTCATAGCCATTCCAAACACCTGTTGTAATACTTGGTGTATAGCCAACTAACCATTGATCGCTAATCGTTGTTCCTGATTTAGCAGCATAGGTATGTGTCATGCGACCGCGAATAGAAACGCCTGTTGCAGGTGAGTAATCGCTATAAATTGGATCGAATATGCCTGTCATCATATCTGTTAACAAGTATGCATCTTGCGCAGATATAACACGCTTTGTCTCTGGCTTTGTTTGCTGATAGACGACATCTCCATTGGCATTGGTAATCGATAAAATCGTTGTTGCATTACGTTTTTCTCCCGCAGCTGCAATTGTATTGTAGGCGTTTGTTAAATCATATAAAGATGTTTCAATCGTCCCCAAAGCAATCGAAGGGTTGTCCTTGTCTGTATAATTTAAATTAAAGCGTTGCAGTATTTCACGAAAAGCTTTATATCCAACTTGTTCCAATGTTTTCACCGCATAAATATTGTCGGAAATAGCCATTGCCTGTGCAAGCGACATTTCTTGTGCAGCAAATTGCCCATTCACATTTTGCGGCTTATACGTAGCACGCCCATTATCGTATGTGAAAATCGTTTCACCTACATTTAAGAAGGTTAGCGGTGTGAAGCCATTTTCTAAGGCGGCTGCATATAAAATTGGTTTAATGGATGAGCCAGGCTGTCTTTCAGCAAGCGTTACTCGGTTAAAGGAGCTTGTACTGTAATTGCGTCCACCTACTAGTGCTGTGACAAAGCCTGTATCGACATCCATACTCACAAGCCCGACTTGCAAATCCGTATCTGGCATATTTTTTTCAACAGCTTGCTCTGCAGCTTTTTGATGGGCTTGGTTTAAGGTCGTCTTAATCGTCCAGCCGCCTTCGCTAATATTCATATTTTTCGACTCTAATATTTCGCTTGCTTCCGTCCATACTACATCTAAAAAGTAAGGAGCAATCGATTTGCCGGCAACCCATTCACTATTTTTATAAACAAGCTCTTCCTTTTCAGCGTGAGCCTTCTCCTCAGCTGTAATTTTTTCTTGCTGTTCCATTAAAGTTAAAATAAGCTTTTGTCGATTTGTTGCTTTTTCCAGATTGGCAATTGGTGAATAATATGTTGGGCCTTTTGGGATGCCTGCGAGCATTGCCGCCTCAGCTAAAGTGAGCTCACTTGCTGACTTACCGAAATAGTAGCGGCTCGCAGCTTCAGCGCCATACATACCATGTCCATAATAAACTGTATTTAAATAGCCTTCTAAAATTTCATCCTTTGAATAGAAAATTTCTAAACGATAAGCATACAGTGCCTCATTTATTTTACGCGTCCATGTTTTTTCATGTGATAAATATAAATTTCGGGCATATTGTTGCGTCAACGTACTAGCCCCCTGTACTTTACGACCTGCTTTAATATCGGCAAGCACAGCGCCGGCAATACGTGAATAATCAAATCCATCATGTTTAAAAAAATCTTTATCCTCAACGGCGATCGTTGCCTCTGCTAAATAGGGTGATATTTTATCTAGTTCTAGCCAATAGCGACGCTCAGATTGAAAGTAATCACCAATTTGATGGTCGTGCTGATCTAAAAAAATGGTCGCTTTTGGCACAGTCAACGTTGGTGCTCCTGCAATTTGTGCATAAATGCGAAGCGATAATAACGCAACAACAACAGCACTGAGCATCGCAACGATTAACAAGGCAAGCCTTTTACCAAAGCGTTTGCGTTTTTGTTGGCGAATATAATGTTTTCTTCTCATTAACAATCACCTCGTTGTTTGAGTGCCAGGCACACACACAATTTTCACACAATTAGTGTTACGCATAGTATGTGTCTAGGCACTTATTTTTCATACAGGTGTCGAAAAATTCTTTGCTCTACGTATATGTATACGAAAAATGTCGAATAAAGGTTTCGTATTATTCTATTGCGTGTAATAGTCACAATAAAATACAATAAACATGGGAAATTTAATGAGGTAATATCGTTAATGACCGAATAATCATAAGCAGGTGAACGATTCATGAGATTCGATGAAACATATTCAGGCAATGTATTTATTAAAAGTCATCCAAATTACGAGGAGTCGAAAGCAGTTTTATATGGTATGCCAATGGATTGGACAGTTAGCTACCGTCCAGGCTCACGCTTCGGCCCAACGCGCATTCGCGAAGTATCAATTGGCTTAGAGGAATACAGCCCATATTTAGACCGAGAGCTAGAAGAAGTGAAATTTTTTGATGCAGGCGATATTCCGCTACCATTCGGTAATCCGAAAAAGTCATTAGAAGAAATTAAAAGCTTTGTTCGTCAATTATTAGCGGATGACAAAGTACCAATCGGGATGGGCGGTGAGCATTTAGTATCGCTCCCTGTCATGGAAGCTGTATACGAAAAACATGATGATTTAGCTATTATCCATTTTGATGCACATACAGATTTGCGCACAGACTACGAAGGTGAGCCGTATTCACATGCAACACCAATTCGTAAAATTGCAGAGCATATCGGACCACATAATGTGTATTCATTTGGCATCCGCTCGGGCCTAAAGGAAGAATTTATTTGGGCAAAAGAAAATGGCATGCATATTTCAAAATTTGAAGTGTTAGAGCCATTAAAAAAAGTTTTACCGACACTTGCTGGTCGTAATGTTTACGTGACAATAGACATCGATGTTCTTGATCCAGGACATGCACCAGGCACAGGCACAGTAGACTGTGGCGGCATCACACCTAAAGAATTACTAGCTTCTATCCATGCCATTGCAGGTAGCGGTGTGAACGTTGTTGGCTTTGATTTAGTAGAAGTGGCACCGATTTATGACGTATCTGAAATGACAGCGAACACAGCCGCGAAGCTGATTCGTGAAATGATTCTTGGCTGGGTGAAGTAATGAGGGCTTTGTAAATGTTGATATGAAGCAGTTTGAGTGGGGTTTAGCTATGTGCTAGCCCCATTTTCTTTTAAAACTTTACTAAATACGGCTACAGTTTGTGCCTCCATCTCTTGTAACACATGTCCATAAACCGTATGAATCATTTCAAGCGTATTTGAAAAGCACCTGTTCACAATGGAATAGGTGCTTTTAGTGTGTTTTAGTAGCATAAATTTGAAATGTTAATAAATTACCATATTTTTGAATATATCTTTGATATCGATAATGAAATCATCATAAAGTGATACTTTAAATGTAAGTACAGCTTCTTTTTTTTCTTCTTCTGTCATCTGCTCCCAATCCCAGTCAGGAATAACTGTATAGACGTTATCTAATTCATATCTATCATCTTTTAATAAATAGACCTCAATCGATTTAGCGACAGGGTCGATAATCCAATATTCTTTCACTCCATGTTTCTCATAGAGTGTTTTTTTATCACCTTTATCCTTGCGTGCTGTGGACGGTGAGAGCACTTCGACTATTAAGTCAGGTGTACCATATATGCCATTTGGCTTTAGAATGTCCGTGTTACATACAATCATGCTATCGGGGATTACTCTATTTTTTTCGTCAAAGTGAACATCCACACCGTCCGTAAAATATTCGCATTTTTTGCCGTCTAAATATTTATCGAATACTACAGCTAAGTTTGTAATCACTCGGTTATGATTAAGTGTTGGGCGTGGTGACATCATAATCGTTTCACCGTCAATTATTTCATAACGAGGTTCTATAAACTGTTCGTTTATCGCCATGTGTTTCATCTCCTTATTTTTATTGGTGCTTACAGTATAGCGGATATACGATAGCTATTCTATTGATGAACCCGATCAAAGCAACCTATTGTAAGCACAAGACTTCGCACTTTACGAATGATGGCTGACACATCATTTATAATACAGGCGATAGCAAAGGCTAGTGAAAGGAGTAATTGATTTGGAGGTAATTTCTATAAAAATACGAAGGAAGCAAACAACATATTGCCTTCCGCGCATTTTTTAACTTAAATTTAACCTTCGCATTTTATAATGAGCCGAAATGATATTTTAGGAGAGTGGGAAAATGCTAGCAGCAACAGTACAGCACAAATATACGGGTGAGCAAATTACTTTTATCAAAACAGCTAAGGACACAGATGGGAAGCATTTATTAATTGAAGTGACATTGCCGTCAAATGGAGAAGGGCCACCATTACATTGCCACGATGAATTTGTCGAAGAGTTTACGATATTAGAAGGGGCATTAACAGTTACAGTTGGAGATAAGGATCACATTTTATCTAGGGGGCAATCAATTATTGCCGAAAAGGGGATACCCCACACATTTAATAATCGTCATGCAGAAGATGTGCGCTTTCAAGTGAAATTAACACCGCCATCCCAGTTTGAAGAATCGGTTCGCATTCATTACGGTTTAATGGGTGATGGGCTAACGAACGAGCAAGGCGTACCGAAAAATATTTTCTACCTTGCTTTAATTTTAAAACTCCAAAATACATTGATAGCAGGGAAGTCATTGACTGTGCAACGAGCTTTATTTAGCGCATTCGTAAGTGTTGGCACGTGGTTGAATATGTATCAAGCTTTAGAAAAATACACAGGTCAAAAAATACGGATTTAGTATTGTAAGGGTATTGGAAAAGTAAAATCTTTCTCAATACCCTTTTCGTTATTTCCTTGCGTAAACACTGAAAATCATCCTATAATAGTAGGGTTATAGTCATTTCAGAAAAAGGGAGTGTACCGCGTATGCAGGATGTAGGAACAAAGGTGAAAATTAAGCTTGTGTCATCCATTATCCCAACGGACGGTGAGCTCGAAACGTATGAAATGTGGCTGCAAGGTTCCTATGTGGAAAAAGCGGGCAGCTGCTATTTGCGTTATGAGGAAGTGCAGGAAGAGGCACACATTCGCACAACGGTAAAGCTGGCGAATGGACAAGCCTTTATTTTGCGTGGAGGCGATGTCAATATGCGCTTACCGCTAAACATGGAACAAAAGGAAAATGGGCATTATGAAAGCGTCTATGGTACATTGCCGCTTGTCACAAAAACATATGCTTTAGCATTTGAACCAAATGAAGGTAATATTCAAGGTCAGTTTATTGCACACTATGATTTAATCGTCAGCGGTGCAGTGGCAGGCAATTATAAATTAGAAATTCAATACATGGAGGTACAACAATGAACGCTGTTGAGCAATTACAACAAACGATTAAAGAAGCATTAGCAAACGCAGTTGCCAAAGCTGAACTAGTAGAAGAAGGTACGGAATTTAAAATTCATTTAGAAACACCAAAAGATAAGGCCAATGGAGATTTTGCAACGAATATTGCGATGCAGTTGACGAAGCTTGCGAAAAAGCCACCGCGCGCGATTGCAGAGGCAATCATTGAAAATATTGATTTAGCTGCGGCAAATATCGAAAAAATTGATATTGCAGGACCAGGGTTTATTAATATTACAGTGCGTAAAGACCTTTTAACAGGTGTTGTAACAGCGGTACTTGAGCAAGGTGAAGCATATGGTCGCTCAACGGCTGGTGCAGGTGAAAAGGTACAAGTGGAGTTTGTATCAGCCAATCCAACTGGTGACTTACACCTAGGACATGCGCGTGGTGCGTCTGTTGGGGATTCCTTATGTAATGTATTAGATTTCGCGGGCTATGCTGTATCACGTGAATATTATATTAATGATGCTGGAAATCAAATTAATAATTTAGCCTATTCGCTAGAAGCTCGTTATAAGCAAGCATTAGGTATGGATGCGGAAATGCCAGAGGATGGCTACCACGGTCCAGATATTATTGCAATTGCAGGTAAACTGGCAGAAGAACACGGTACAAGCATTTTGGAAAAATCGGATGAAGAGCGCTTCAAGTTTTTCCGTCAGCATGGCTTAAAGCTAGAGCTTGAAAAACTGCAAAATGATTTGAAAAACTTCCGTGTTGAGTTTGATGTATGGTACTCAGAAACGTCATTATATGAAAACGGCAAAATTGAAGTAGCATTAGATAAATTGCGCGCAAATGGGCATGTGTTTGAAGAAGAAGGGGCAACTTGGTTCCGCTCAACGACATTTGGCGATGATAAAGATCGCGTATTAATCAAAAATGATGGCTCATTCACATATCTAACACCAGATATCGCGTACCATGAAGATAAAATCGTGCGTGGCTTTGATAAGCTAATCAATATTTGGGGTGCTGACCATCATGGCTATATCCCACGTATGAAGGCAGCAATTGAGGCACTTGGCTACGAGCGTGATACGTTAGAAGTTGAAGTGATTCAAATGGTACAGCTTTATAAAAATGGTGAGAAATTCAAAATGTCCAAGCGTACTGGTAACGCGGTAACAATGCGTGAGCTTGTGGAAGAAGTAGGCTTAGATGCAGTGCGTTACTTCTTCGTGAAAACAGCTGGAGATTCACATATGGACTTTGACCTTGATTTAGCTGTGTCACAATCAAATGAAAATCCTGTATACTACGCACAATATGCACATGCACGTATTTGCTCAATCGTGCGTCAGGCAGAAGAGCAAGGCTTCCATGCAAGCTTAGACAATTTACAGCAATTAACGGCTGAAAAAGAAGTAGATGTATTGAAAAAAATCGGTGCATTCCCACAAATTGTAGCAGATGCAGCACAACATCGTACACCGCACCGCATTGCGAACTATATTCAGGAGCTAGCAGCAGCATTCCACAGCTTCTACAATGCGGAGAAAGTAATCAATGTAGAGGATAAGCAATTAACAGAGGCGCGTTTAGCATTAATTACAGCTGTGCGTACAACATTAGCAAATGCTTTAAAATTAATCGGTGTAAGTGCACCAGAGAGAATGTAATCGAAATAGAAGCTGAGGATGTCAAATGTCGACATCTTCAGTTTTTTATTTAATATGGAAAATAAATTAATCATGAAAATCTTTAAGCAAATAGAAGCATCTTCGGTAGAGAAGGTGCTTATTTTTTATTTGATGCTTGGCGAGCTTTTTCTAGCTCTGCGAATACCTTTCATTGTTTGTACATCGATAATAGTGGAGTCTTCAAATAAGCTTTGATAAAAATTTGTAGCTTCTTTTGCCTGCTTACCAAACCATAAAAATGGAATATTTTTTGCATATGCAATGCCTCCTTTTATTTAGAATTTTACTAAAAAAAGTGTAACTAACATATCATATCTTTTACGTATTTTATAAAGCCTATAAAAAAACTAGGGATGAATCGTTGACTTCCATTTTTAAGCAACGTACAATCAATTTCAATATCATACGAAATGAATAGGAGGCCATTCATTGTGAGTAAACAGCTTTTTATTAAAACAGAAGCACAGCGCCAATGGCTAGAAAAAATTGCTACGCTTGAAGAGGTATTTAAAAGTCGGTCACAGCAAATTGATGAGCTTGCGAGCTTCCCACATGACAATATTCGGGCATTAAGAGAGATAGGTTATACGAAAATCACATTGCCACAGCAGCTTGGTGGCGAAGGCTTCAGTATTTATGATGCAATTTTAGTGCATGAAACATTAGCAAGCTATGATGCGAGTACAGCATTAACAATTGGCTGGACACTTTCAACAGTAGGCGATTTATTTGAGCATGGCGAATGGGAGTCGGTGAAGCTAAAAAGTTTTGCACAAGAAGTGGCAAATGGTGCAATTATTAATCGGGCGGTTAGCGAATTTGCAATGGGCAGCCCTACACGCGGTGGCAGACCACTTACAACTGCTAAAAAAACAGTCGCTGGTTGGTTAATTAATGGTCGCAAAAATTATACAACAGGCGCACCAGAGCTAGATTATTTTTTAACATCTGCATGGCTAGAGGAGGAAGAAAAAATTGGATTTTTCCTAATTCCGCGTAATGCTACAGGTGTTTTAATCGATGAGACATGGGATGTTATTGCAATGCGTGGCACAGGCAGTCATGATTTAGTTTTGCAAGATGTAGAGTTAAAGTTGTCTGATTTGGTTGAAATACCTAATTATTCTACAGGTTTTAAGGTAAATGGGTGGGCATTACTCATTTCTGCTACATATCTAGGTATAGCACAAGCCGCGCGAGATTATGCGGTACATTTCTCAACAACACATAAACCAAATAGCTTAAAAGGTCCGATCAGCGATTTGCCAAATGTGCAGGCACTCATTGGAGAAATGGATTTAGCGCTTGCGACCGCACGTTTCACACTTTATGGAGCAGCGGAAGCCTATACAGACACTATGCGTAAACAATTCTTACAGCACGAACTAAATATCGCGAAGCATGTTGTAACGAACAATGCATTACAAATTGTTGATAAGGCAATGCGCTTAGTTGGGGCAAAAAGCTTACAGCGCAATAATCCACTACAACGCTATTATCGCGATGTAAGGGCTGGATTACATAATCCACCAATGGACGATATGACAATCAAAAAATTAGCAGAAGCAGCGATTCAACAAGCAAATGAAGAGGCTTCACATGCAAAATAACAAATAGTTCGTAGTAGAGGTGGAGGAAAGCTAAGGTTTTAATTGTTGAGGAGAAGGCATATAGATTCTACAAAAGAGTACATTGCTTGAGAAACATAACTACCATATTTAATCTATACACAATCTCAATTTTTCCGCTATAATTAAAGTGGAGACATTGGGATTTTTTCATTGTCGATAAAAGTTCATAGTGTAGCACGAAAGGTTCCTTGCAGCATGCAAGGAGTAAAAGGGAAGTCAGTGAGAGTCTGACGCGGTCCCGCCACTGTAAATGCTAGTTTCTAGTAATATGCCACTAAGCTTTTGGGAAGGTACTAGAAATGCTTGATGCATAAGTCAGGAGACCTGCCTTGCGTGTAACGTCAATAACAACCTACGAGGATAGGATCGGCGCGCTTTTTGAGCGTCCATTTATAATCTCTCGTATTATGTCGAGGGATTTTTTATTTTGGTTCTTGCAAATTGTGATGAATCGTAAGTTAGCGTTAATAGCTGAATCAAAATAAGCCTTTGACGGCTGACGCATATTTTGAGCTTAATTAGTTTATTTAATTTAGGAGGAAGTAAAAGTGAAGAAATTTTGGTCAATTTTCATGGCAATGTTGTTAGCAACAGGCTTGCTTGCAGCATGTGGACAAGATGACAAAGAGCCACAAATACAAGGTGAACCAGAAACACAAGAGGAAGTAGTAGCTGCGTTTCCTGTCACGATAGCAGATGCTTTAGGGAAAGAGATTACACTTGAGAAAGCACCTGAAAAAATTGTGTCTTTAACACCATCTAATACAGAAATTCTATTCGGTTTGAATTTAGAAAATGAAGTTGTTGGAGTAAGTGACAATGACGATTATCCATCAGAGGTAGCTGAAAAAGAAAGAATTGGCGGGATGGAATTTAATGTTGAAAAAATTATCTCATTACAGCCTGATATCGTTTTTGCACATGAATCAAGCATGTACACATTGGGGCCTGCATTAGAGCAATTCGAATCAGCTGGTGTCACAGTATTCGTTGTCAAAAATGCAGCAACATTTGAAGAAACATATACGTCGATGGAGCAAATTGGCAAGCTGACAGGTAAAGTAGAGGAAGCTGAAAAAATGGTGGAATCAATTAAAGGGAAGCTAGCTGAACTTCAAGCGAAAGTAGAAGGACAAGAAGAAAAGTCAGCCTTTGTTGTTGTTGGTATGACACCTGATATTTATGCGGTAGGCCAAAACACATTTATGAACGCAATGCTAAAAACAATCAATGTGCAAAATGTCGTTGAAGCAGATGAATGGCCAATGTACAGCGCAGAGGATTTTGTAGCAAGCAATCCAAGCACAATCATCGTCACATATGAGGACGATGTAGCGGCAATTTTAAATAATCCAGCATTTGCTGAAATGGATGCTGTAAAAAATGGAGCAGTTTACACTGTGGATGGTAGCATGACAAGCCGTCAAGGTCCACGTATTGCAGATGGTGTAGAATCAATTGCTAAAGCGATTTACCCAGAATTATTTAATTAAGTTTGGGGATATAATCAATCCATGAGTTTTTAACTGTAAATATGAATATTCCCCACTTCAAGCTTTGAAGTGGGGTCGCTCATACGGAATAAAAATTTGTAGCGCTCGTTAGTAGCTCTATTGATAGAGGGGGCGTTTCTGCTGAATCAAAATAAAAAAAGCATAGTAGCATATATTATATCGATTGCATTATTGCTTGTTAGTATATGGTTAGGGATAGCGGTAGGTTCAGTGAACATACCGCTATCTACTTTATGGAATAAAGAAGCCGATCCTACGGCGTACAGCATCTTATGGAATATCCGGATGCCACGTGTCATGCTTGCAGCGCTTGTTGGTGCATCATTAGCCATTGCGGGAGCAGCGTTTCAAGGCTTATTAAAAAATCCGCTAGCAGATCCATATACGCTTGGTATTTCATCTGGCGCATCTGTTGGAGCGGTTGCCACAATTTATTTTTCGTTTTCGCTACCAATGCTGGGTGTTTTTACATTGCCAATTTTCAGTATGCTTGGTGCAGCGGTGACAATGATCATTGTGATGACGTTTGCGCGGCTCGTTGATAAAACGATGAAAATGGAGACGCTAATTTTAACGGGGGTTATTTTTAGCTCCTTTTTGGGCTCTTGTATTTCTTTAATGATTGCGTTAACGGGGGAGCAGCTTCGCATGATTATGGGCTGGTTGCTTGGCAGCGTATCCATGCGAGGCTGGCCGTATGTGCAAATGATGCTACCATTCGTCATTGTTGGAGCGCTTTTAATTTGGTTGAACCGTCGGGAGCTAAATGCGATGATTTACGGGGAAGAGCGAGCTAAACATCTAGGGGTTGATGTGAAGCGCAGTAAGTACGTTATTTTAGCAGGTGGTTCAATACTAACAGGCGCAGCTGTTGCTGTTTCAGGTACAATCGGCTTCGTTGGGCTAGTTGTGCCACATATGGTACGCATGATTGTTGGTGCAGACCATCGTTTGCTGTTAATTTTATCGTTCATTAATGGTGCCAGCCTTTTAATTATTTGTGATTTAGTAGCACGCACCATCATTGCACCTACAGAGCTACCAATTGGAGTCATTACAGCATTTATTGGCGCACCCATTTTTGCTTATATTTTTTACAAGCAGCGTAGAAAAGGGGGAGCATAATGCTAAAAGTAGAGCATATTTCTGGTGGCTATGGCAGTACACCTATTATTCAAGATGTGTCATTTACAGTGCCGAAAGGAAAAATTGTAGGTATTCTTGGACCGAATGGTAGTGGAAAGTCCACATTACTAAAAGTCATTAGCGGTGTACTTCCAGCAATGGGGGGGCGTGTGCTAATCGACGATAAGGCAATCGGTACATATTCAACAAAGGAGCTCGCAAAAAAAATGGCTGTGCTTCCACAGCTACATGCCAATGCTTTTTCGAATTCTGTGCGCGATGCTGTCTCGCTGGGGCGCTACCCACATCAATCCAGCTTTTTTTCAAGCTGGTCAAAGCAGGATGAACAGGCAGTACAAATAGCGATGCAACAAACGGGTGTGCAGCATTATGAGCACGATTATTTAGAATACTTATCGGGCGGTGAGCAACAGCGTACATTTATCGCACAAGCGCTTGCACAATCCGCTAGTTTACTGTTATTAGATGAACCGACGAACCATTTAGATATTGCGCACCAGCAACAAATACTAGATATGATTCGCAAGGAAGCATTAGAATGTGAATTAACAGTCGTATCTGTTTTTCATGATATGAACTTAGCTGCCCTGTATTGTGATGAGCTTTTGTTGATGGAGAAGGGGAAAGTAAAGGCCTTTGGAAAACCGCATGAAGTGTTATTAGAAACACAAATTGCGGACGTCTACGGAGCGAGGGTAGCCACGTATGCACATCCAGAGTTACCGAAGCCGCAAGTCACACAGTTGCCAAAGTTGACGCAACAAAATTTATTTGCAACAGTTACATTAGACCATTTTAAAATTACTGATGAGTATGTACAATTTCAGGCTGATGCGCCATTAAAGGTTGTGTCATCCGCTGTTTACAATGCAGGAATGGGCTGGTATACGACATTTATTAACCGTACGGTAGAGCCTACTTATCCGATTGAAAATGTGAAAGAAGAAACGCGAGCATTTTTAGCATCAAGTGAATTTGTACCAACGAATACCGTTATGATGCTGACAGCGATTGCAGCACAAAACGTGATTATTGAATCGTACGCGGATGGACTTGTAATTGTGGCAGTCACTGCAGGTATTCGAAATGCGGTAGATGCGACACGCACATACGAAGAGGAGCAGTTGCCACGTATCGGTACAATTAATACATGGGTCATTATTAATGGTAAGCTGTCAGATGAAGCATTTTATCAAGCGATGATTACGGCAACAGAGGCAAAGACGAAAGCACTTGCAGAGGAAAATATACGTGATGCTAGAACGGGCACAATCGCAACAGGTACAAGTACAGATAGTCTATTAATCGCAGCGACACAAATGGGGGAAGAAATGCCTTATGCCGGTCCTATTACAACAGTAGGAAAGTGGATTGGTCGAGGTGTTTTTGAATCAACAACAAAGGCAATTGTTGAATATAAAAAGAGAGGATGAGAGAAATGAAGCTTTACACAAAAAAAGGGGATACGGGAAAAACGAGCATTATTGGACGTCGTGTAGATAAGGATGATTTACGAGTAGAAGCGTACGGCACAATGGATGAGCTAAATTCAGTGATTGGCAAAGCGATGACAGAGCTGGATAAAGAAATCTTCAAAGATATTTTAGCGGATTTAGAAAATATTCAGCATGAGCTATTTGATGGCGGCGGCGATTTAGCCAATGTTATGAAGGAGCGTGTTTACAAGCTAACAGAAGCACCAATCGAAACAATGGAAGCTCGCATCGATGCTTTGGCAGATGAAGCACCACCGTTGAAACGCTTTATTTTACCAGGCGGTTCACCAGCGGCAGCAACACTTCATATTGCACGCACAGTAGCACGCCGAGCAGAGCGCCAAACGGTTACATTAATGAAAGCCGATGATGATGTATCACCAGTCGTACAAAAATATTTAAATCGTCTGTCAGACTATTTATTTGCCGCTGCACGTGTAGCAAACTCAAGAATAAATGTTGCAGATATCGAATATATTCGCAGCGCAGATGTATTTAAATAGAGAGTTGGAGGGAGCAAATTTATTTGCTTCCTCTTTTTTATGAAATATATCGAGGGAATAGTGTAAATAAACCTGGGAAGCCACAAATAAATTGGGAGAGTCGCAAATAAACCTGAGAAAGTCGCAAATAAACCTGAGAAAGTCGCAAATAA
>NZ_PYWN01000171.1 GCF_003049505.1 Metasolibacillus meyeri | reverse complement strand
AACGCTTGTGTGACCAACATCCTGTTGGCCTCAATCGGGTTTTTACAGGCTGTTAATCCTCCACTTAAATACTTCGTTTTTTTGAAGTAGTGGGGGGGCTTATAGCTTGTTAATACGGGATAAAATCGCTTCAAAATCCATCTATTTCGCCTCGACTCACTTTCGTTTTCAAAATCAAGGCTATTCCTTCTGCTCGTTACCATAGGACGTAACGTTCTGAGGCTGAGTTCCTCATGTTTGTATCCTTATCAAAGCACAATAAAGGGTGTGGGAATAGCTAATTTCCCACACCCTCTTATTCTATTACAACGGCAAATAAAAAGTAAATGCAGTTCCTTCTTTTTCGACGCTTGTCACTGCGATATTTCCATTATGTGCTTCAACGATATTACGCGCAATCGCTAAACCTAGACCTGTCCCACCTTTTGAACGTGTCCGCGCTTTATCTGCTTTATAAAAACGTTCAAAAACATACGGTAAGTCATCTTTAGGAATACCAATGCCTGTATCTCGTACTTCAATTTTTGCATATGATTTTGCATAAGTAGCGGATACGGTTACAGCTCCCTCAATCGGTGTGTGACGAAGTGCATTGTCTACTAAGTTCGTCAATACTTGCTCGATGCGGTCTTCATCAATATTCACCATAACATCTTCCTCAATATTGGACACAAAGCGTAAATCGACATGCTTTTCCTTTGCAACTTGTGCGAATTTTTGTGTCATACGCTCAAGTACGGGAACAAGCGGCACAAGGTTTTTATATAATCGCATATGACCTGATTCCATACGTGCTAAATCAAGCAAATCAGTAACAAGCCGTCCCATGCGCTGTGACTCATCATAAATAATTTTAATCATTTCATTGCGCTCATCCTCATCTATCACTACACCATCTAAAATAGCCTCAGAATAGCCTTGTAGCATCGCAATTGGCGTTCGCAATTCATGTGAAACATTCGCAATAAAGTCCGAGCGTAGCTTCTCTAAGCGATGTTGCTCCGTTTGGTCACGTATGACGGCCACTGCACCGCGCACAAGCTCTCCACTATAAAGAGGGCTAATTGTGATGCTGTAGTAGGAACCCTCCAGTTCAATTTCCTCTTCGATTTTATCTTCAAAATCGAGGACATGGTCCAGCATGTGGTAAATTTCAGGTGGAATTGGCTTCGTACTTTGCTCTCCCTTTGCCACAAACCATTTTTGTAAAAGGCGTTCGGCTGGGGGATTGCTTACTAAAATTGTACGATCACGATTAAACGTAATTACTGCATCCGTCATCGATGTTAAAATACTGGATAACTGCTCTTTTTCTTGGTTAATCACTTCTAGGTGGTGCTTTAACTGACGCCCCATTTGGTTAAAGGCAACAGCCAATTGACCAATTTCATCATTTTGCGTTGTTGGCACTTGTGAATCGAAGCGTCCTTTTGCAATCTCAAAGGCGTATTCCCTCATTTTTCTTAACGGATACGTAATACGACTTGATAAGAAAAAGGCAAAGAATGTCGTTAGTACAAAGGCAATAAACGCTGAGATGAAGACAATTTTTGTTGTTTCCTTACTTGTCTCATGCATAGCATCTGGATTTTGATAAATAAACACAGCACCGTGCAAAGCGGCATCACTTTTTAAAGGAAATGCTAGGACAACATATGTTTCCATTTTATTTTCATCTTTTTGCGATGGTAACAGCATTTCCTGTAAAATTGGCTTACTACTTGCATAAATATTTTCAAACGCTTTATTTTGCAAAATTTGCTGCTGTATGCGCTCTTGATTAATTCCTTCTTGAATCGCATAAACAGCACCATCTGGATTTTCAACAATCAATGCATTAGTTCCCTCATGCAAGACGCTACGAATAATTTCATATGGTGAATTATCTGTTAGATTACCATCAACAATATTAGCAATCGTCAATGCTGTTTGACGCAATGTCTCTTCGGCTCTAGCACCATGATAATTTTCTAAAAACTCTAGCATAAACACCGTAAAAATAAATAGTACAAAGGAAACGAGAAGCAATATGGTTCCCCATAGCTTCCCGACAATACTATTCCAAATTCTATTCATTCACAACCTCAAATTTATAGCCTACGCCCCAAACCGTTACAATCATTTTCGCAGCGCTTTCTGACACGCGATTTAATTTTTCACGTAGACGCTTTACATGCGTATCTACAGTACGTAAATCGCCAAAGAAGTCATAATGCCATACTTCTTTCAACAATTGCTCACGGTCAAACACTTTATCAGGTGATTTCGCTAGGAAATAAAGAAGTTCATATTCCTTCGGTGTTAAATTGACTTCTACCCCATCTGCAGTAACACGATGTGCGTCATGGTCAATCGTTAAATGCGGGAACACAACTAAATCTTTAGAAGTAGAACCATTTGAAACAGGTGCAAATGCCGCGGAACGTCGTAAAATTGCTTTTAAACGTAGCACTACTTCACGCGGACTAAATGGCTTCACAATATAGTCATCTGCACCTAGTTCAAAGCCCTGCACACGATTTGCTTCCTCGCCCTTAGCTGTCAGTAAAATGATTGGCGTTGTTTTCTTTTCACGAATTTCTTCACATACTTGTAGACCATCTTTTTCTGGCATCATAATATCTAAAAGGATGCAATGGTAATCATGCTCGAATGCTTTTGCAATCGCCTCTTCTCCATTTTCAGCCTCATCTACAATATATCCTTCACGCTCTAAGTACATTTTTAATAGACGGCGAATGCGATCTTCATCATCTACTACTAATACAGAAATATTTTCAGACACTGGTGTATCCCCTTTCCTACTTTCTACATCTTCTATTGTACCGTTTCAACATCAAATTGAAAAGTGAACTCGCATATTCTTACGATTTCCAGCATATAATTGTAAGTTAAGGAAAGAACTAATATTGACTCAGAAACGATTACCTATCACACAGGGACAGAAGTGTCTAAAGAAATTAACATCACTATTGAATATTTGGAATTTCTCGCATAACAAGCAGTTTGCATTTATACAAATAAAAATAGGGTGTGTCTGAAAAGTTATTACCTTTCCAGACACACCCTATACCATTAAGCGTATGAATGTAAGCCAGCAATAATTAAGTTAACGGCAATTAAGTTAAACATAATAATCGCAAAGCCAATTACAGCAAGCCATGCTGATTTTTTACCTTCCCAGCCCTTCGATAGGCGTAAATGTAAAAATGCTGCATAGAATAGCCATGTAATCAAAGCCCATACTTCTTTCGGGTCCCAGCCCCAGAAGCGACTCCATGCTTCATGCGCCCAAATCATCGCAAAAATCAAGGCTCCAAGTGTAAAGATTGGGAAACCAATTAAAATGGCACGATAGCCAATTTCATCCATTAAAGATGAGTTTACTTTTTGTACAAGCGGCTGTACCATCGCTGAAATCGAGCGACGACCAATCAAACGAATTAGTAAATAAATAACTGTACCGAATAATATAGAATAAAATACAGTTGTTAATTTTTTCGCATTCACAAGTGGTGGCATTTCCATTAGTGGTTGGAATGATCGATCAGCCTCTACAACAGGCTCATATGATTTTCCTTTTGCATCCACTAGCTTCACTTCCACATAATCATTCATACCAAAAATGGCTGGATTGTGATATTCAATAACACTTGTGTTACCTTCTTTATTTGTGTATTGATATGTTGCACTATAGCCCATTGCACTAAATGTAATGGAAGAAACGACAAAACCGATTACAAGTACAAGTGAAAACATAACAGCCTCTAAGAAAAAACGTTCCTTTGAAGCTTTTTTCAAGTTCACATGCTTTAATAAATAGATTAAGCCTGCAACAGCACTCAAGGCTAAAATCGACTCACCTAATGCGGCTGTAATTACGTGAATTGTTAGCCAGTTACTCTGTAATGAAGGAACTAATGGGCTAACTTCCCTTGGGAACATTGCTGCATAACCGATAATTAAAATGGCAATTGGCAATGCGGCAATCCCAAGTGCTGCCACACGATACATAAAATAACTAACAATAAAAGCACCGACAACAAACATCCCAAATGCTGTTGTAAACTCAAACATATTACTTACTGGTGCATGTCCTGTATACATCCAGCGCGTAATAAAGTAACCTAGATTAGCAACAAAGCCAATAATTGTCACTGTAACGGCTAGCTTACCCCATTTTTCAGCAGATGCGGGTGCATGGGCTACTTTTGTTGGTTTAATCGCACCACCAAATAATACAAGGGCAATTAAATAACAAACGAACGCTGTAAACAATAAATAGTCACTTAATTGAAGTAAACTCATAAGGTGTTGTCACCTTCCTTTTCCTGTTCTTTCTCTACTTGGTCCACATATTGTGGTAAATGCGCATGGGCTGTAACAGCATCTAAATCCTTTTTCATACTGAACCAGTTTTTATTTGCATGCGCAGCAAGACGAATAGAGCCATCCTCTAGCTGCTCTACCCATAGACGACGGTGATTCCAATAGGAGCCAATCACAACACCTAACATAAAGATGAAGCCACCAACTAATAAAATAGGAATCGTCTTATCTTTGCGAATTGTTAAACCTGACATATTGCGTGTATCTACACTAGAAAACTTCATTTTATATTGATTTTCTCCTAGTGGTTCCAACGTTTCCTGAATAGCTACTACACTCGTTTCTCCCTCAGGTGTATCTGGCGTAAACATACGGAAAATAAATGCTGGGTTATTTGGATAGGGTGAAGCTGTTTGTGGCACACCATCTTTAAAGCCTGAGAAATCTGGCAAGTAGGATACAAGCTGTACCTTTGTTTGCTCATTAATCACATATTCCTTTTCTGGCTTCGTTAAATCGATGCTCACTGCACCTAAAGATTGTTCTGTCGCTTTATTTTGCAGCTCAAAATGCATCACCTTTAATTCATTCAAGCGGTAGTCCATTTGGAAAATGGAATAACCATCATGCTTTAATGGGTGATTTACGCGAATTTCATAGGATTTCACTTCCTCTAAGTCGGAAGTTTGTCCAGGAACTGCCCCTTCTTTTTGCTTATAAAGCGTGACGTCTGTTTGATAGTTTTTGGCAACAACATTCACGCCTTGACGCACCTGTTCACCTTGTGGGTCATTATCATACAGTTCTAAAATAAATTTATCACCATATAGAAAATAACCGTCCATTCCATCTATAGCAATCGTTTCTCCTTCGCGTAACCAAATGGATGTATCGACATAAAACCCTGGAATGAGACGCAACATAACCGCACTTAAAAAGACAATCAGCCCAAGGTGATTAATATATGGACCGTAACGAGAAAAGCGTCCTTTTTCTGCAAGCAATGCATTATCCTCACGGCGAATCTTATAGTTTAATTTCTTCATTTGTTGCTCGATTAAATCAAGCGTTTTATCCGCTTGCTCAGAAGGTTGCCCTTCTGCCACAATGCGCTGACGCTTCATAAAGCTGGCATGACGCTTTACACGTTGCTTTGTTAAGGAGCGATGTAGCGGAATGCCACGGTCAATACTCGCTACAATAATTGACACACCTAACATACCAACGATTGTTTGGAACCACCATGACGAATATAAATCAGATAACCCTAAATTATAATAAAGTGTCCCAATTGTTCCATATACATCTGTATAATATTGCGCTTTTTCAGCTTGTGTTGCAACGTTCACATAAAATTCCTGTGGAAAAATCGTCCCAATAGATGCTGCAACCAACGTAATAATAATTAACGTGACACCCACTTTAACACTAGAGAAGAAATTCCAAACTTTATCAATAATTGATTTATTATGCGTTTTAGAGCGAATGGCAATCCCATCATAGCGCATATCCACTACCGCTTTGTCTTGCTCCTCTGTCGTTAACGGTCGCCCACATTTTTCACAAAGCTTTGTACCGACTGGATTTACATGCTTACAAGTACAAATGATTTTTTCCATCTGGCAAACTCCTATTCCGGTTTAATGGATTCCATATAGGCGGCAATGCTTGCCTCTGACATTTCACCGGTAATAATTTTTTTCACTTTTCCTTCAGGCGTAACTAACACAGTTGCAGGCAATGCGACACCTACATTATACGCTCGTTGTACACTTCTTGTTTTATCAATGACAACAGGGAAATCTACCCCTAAATTCGAAATGAAGCTTTGTACTTCAAAATCAGACTGTGCAATATTCACTGCCAATAATTCAACCCCCTGGTCTTTAAAGGCATTATATTGACGGTCCATTGCAGGCATTTCACGCTTGCACGGCTCACACCAAGTCCCCCAGAAATTTAGAAATACACCTTTTCCTTTATAATCTGATAAACGATATGTTTCACCATTTAAACCAACAAGCTCAAAATCAGGGGCTTTAGACCCTTCCTTTAATATTTGAACTTTGTCTTTTGTCGCTGTCGTATAAACTGTATAAACAATTGCAACGAGTAATACACTTAAAATAATCCCACGCACAATTGATCGCTTTTTCTTTTTCTCCATTTGCGCAAAATCCTCCTCGCACAGCATATTCCGTATACTATTATACCAAATAACAATTTTTTAATAGTCAGCACTTTTGAATGAATTATGAACGTTTCCTCTGAGTGGTTGTCAGAAAAGTGATAGGCTAGACCACTTTTCTTACAATTATTCACTCTTTTATCGAAACGTTTCCTCTTTGAAAATGAATAAGTAATACCAATATTAAAGAGGCTTCCCTGATACCTCAGGGTAATGTTAGTTGAAACAGTACTGATTAGTCTATTTTACCTGTTTCCGCTAACACTCGTAATAACTTCACCTCATGCTTTGTCAATTCACGGTATTCCCCTGGACTTAACCCTGCTAAATCTAAAAAGGCGAAACGCTCGCGCTTTAGCTTGACAACAGGCGTTCCAATTGCTTCGAACATTCTGCGCACTTGACGGTTTCTTCCCTCATGAATTGTAATTTCGCAAATTGCCTTACCCGCTTGCTCATCAAACGACATCATGCTTACTTTCGCTGGCGCTGTTTTGCCGTCCTCTAACTTAATACCGCGCTGTAGCTTTTTCAAGCCATCAATTGTTGGCACACCTTTTACACGTGCCACATATGTTTTATCAATTTTGAATTTAGGATGTGTTAATGAATAAGAAAATTCTCCATCATTCGTTAATAAAAGCAAGCCTGTCGTATCGTAATCTAAACGACCTACTGGGAAAATACGCTGATGCACATGCTTTTTAAAAATATCCGTTACCGTTTTACGCCCTTTATCATCTGTTACCGCAGAAATATAACCTCTTGGCTTGTATAAAAGGAAGTATACTTTATCTTCTTTTTCTAGCTTTACACCTTCTACCTCAATTGTATCCGAGTTCGATACTTTTGTACCAAGCTCCTTGACAACTTTACCATTTACCTTTACTTTTCCTTCTACAATTAGTTGCTCTGCTTTACGGCGAGATGCTACACCCGCATAAGCAATGACTTTTTGTAATCGTTCCATAAGATCACCTCATTGATTGATTGTTCGATTTATCGTGCTTGAACCTGTTGAAAATTATGTCACACTTTGCGCCATTATTAAAGAAAAATAGCTTTATTTCACATGCAAGCGTGACAAATTTGTCACACCCTGAAGCTTCAAGCAAAAAAACAGCATCTTGGATGTCATATAGATACTGTTTTTTTATATGTTCATGACAGTTTTTCAATTTATTTGCGCTTTCCTGTGATTTATCTGCGGTTTTCTCAGTTTATCTGCGCCTTTCCATGATTTATCTGCGCTTCTCTCAGTTTATCTGCGCTTTCCCGTGATTTATCTGCGGTTTTCTCAGTTTAACTGCGGTTTCCCGTGATTTATCTGCGGTTCTCTCGATTTATTTGCGCTTCTCTCAGTTTATCTGCGCTTTTCCATGATTTATCTGCGGTTTTCTCAGTTTATCTGCGGTTTCCCGTGATTTATCTGCGGTTCTCTCGATTTATTTGCGCTTTTCTATGATTTATCTGCG
>NZ_PYWN01000170.1 GCF_003049505.1 Metasolibacillus meyeri | reverse complement strand
TGTAAGACCCCCACATCAAAATAGTGAGTGGAACGAAATAGTTAAGTGGGGGATGAGGAAAACCCCCACTGATTGAAGGTTCACTTTATTTTCTTACGCCATTTTCATCTACTTCATAGTTGACTATTTTGGCGTTTTTGGCAAGAGAGCCGTCAGCATAGAAATAGAACCATTTGGTGTTGATTTGGAACCATTTGTTAGATACCATGATACCGTCTTTGGTGAAGTAGTGATGGTATTTGTTATTTTCACTAATAAGCCAACCGATCACAGCCTTGCCGTTTTCGTCGATGTATTGCCATTGCCCAGCGTCATTTTGTGTCCAGCCGCGTGCTGTGTTTTCGTCTATGACAAGTTCCATGAGCCGACGCAGGAAGGTTGATGCTTCTGCGCGGGTAGTTACGGTCTGTGGAGCGAAGGTGTTGTTTTCCTTGCTTCGCATGATACCTGCTTGTTGGATGGTTTTGATAGCATCTTTGGTAGAATCAACGATCTTTTCATTGTCCGAGAATGTGACCGCCTGAACGGATACTGGTAATTTGTAGTTTATTGCTTTAGCATAGTTTTGCATAATAACGGCTATTTCTGCGCGTGTAATAGAGCGTGTTGGATCGAACTTACCATTGCCAATTCCTTGCACAATTTTGTTTTCAACTGCCCATTCTATATAAGGCATAGCAGGGTTGGTGGCTTTTATGTCGGTGAAACTGCTCATTTTGTAGTCCGTCACCTTTACATCAGCGATTTTGCCCAACGCCATAAGTAGGTCCGCGCGGGTGATAGCAGTGCTGGGTGCAAAGGTTGTCGTGCTTGTGCCACTGATGAGATTGCGACTGACAACAAAATCAATGTTATCTTTTGCCCAATGCTTCGTTGTATCAGTGAAGACGGGAGTTGTTGTCTTGTAGCCAACACCATAGATTGATAGGCTGTTTCTGTTGAAAATCAATCGGCCATTGCCATAGCTAGAGTTAGTAAGTAATTGTGGCTTGCCATTTTTATCAACATACACGCCAAATAAATTCCCTGTATTCTCTTTTTCTGAAGCTTTGTAGGCTAAACCTAATGTGATAGTCCCTTTGCCAAAGTTAGTTATATACGTGGGTTTGCTATTTTTTTGATAACCTATTGTAATATTGAACGCTGGACGAGAGCCAATTAGCTTTTGCGTCTCCGTAAACAGCTTAGTCACCGCCTTGGCTGAAACTGTAACAGCACCGGTGGATTGTTTATCAATTTCAGCGATAGCGTTTGTGTCCATAGTGATGTCCAGCACAGTTGAGCCGATTTTAATAAACTTGACACTTGCTTCTTTCAACTGGTCAATAGCCCCTGCATCGACAAGGATGTTCAAACTAGAATAGCTATCTTTACTTGTGATATTGAACTCCACTGCAATACCATCACTTCTATCAGATTTTTTCGCTGCATCTTGAGCCGCTTTGATTGCATCCTTCATCATCTGTTCAGTGATTTTTGCGGAGAGAATACTATTTTTCACTGTGCCAACAATGCTCTTTTTTTCCACGTTTGGCATATTAGGTTGCTTTTCAGCAAGGATTGTAGGCTTTTGCGTGTCGGATGTGTAGCTATCATCGCTGCCGCTAGATTCAATGTTGTCGAAGCTGTTTTGCTGTCCAGAGATCGTAATTTTTGCTTCTGCGTATATACCAGAGCCATCCTGTGCTGTCGCGCGTATTGTAACAGTCCCGTTGCTTAAAGCTGTTAAAAGACCTGTATTGCTTAGTGTTGCATAAGAGCCACCACTTATAATACTCCAATTCACTGCCTTGTTTGAGGCATTTACAGGCATAATGTTTGAGGCTAGTTGTAATGTGCCATTCTTCGTAGTAACTGCCTGCCCACCTGTAATGCTGATTTTTGTTACAGGTGTGAAAGTTTCTGATCGTGTAAAGTGGATGGTATATATTTTGACGGTTGCTTTATCCTCGGCAACTACCTTGACGATTGCGCTACCAGGTAATGTTGGTGCTTGTGTGATGGTTACGCTAGCCTTTGCATCATCTGCTATGGCATATACTGTCGCCGCAGGACTCCCTATTAGAATGTCAGAGGCTAGCTCCACATGATAGGTAGTTACATTCGAATCAAAGCCACTTATTGTACTGCCACCTACGGTTAGAACGCTTAAATTAGCGTTGCTAGCAGGAACGATTGTCGTGTCCTCGATTGTAATGGTCAGTGTCTGCTCTACGCCTGCACTAAACGAAAATACCAAATTTATTGTACCCATTGGTTGTGTAGCCAAATAGCTTTTTTGAATTGTTACCGTATTACCTAGTACGACATAGTCAGTGTCTGGTACAAGTATGTCTGTACCATTGCTAATATTGGTCAATGTGTTGCCGTTTAGCGACAAAGCTAATTCTATGTCTGTTTGTAAGGCTATGTTTTTGTCAAAGCTGACTGTGCTTGGACTGATTGTGCTATCTTGGGATGGATTGTTTATGACAAAACGATTTGAAACAGCGTGCATCGTATTACCAGCTGTATCTCTTCCTTGTATATGCAAGTACCAAATCCCGTCTACGCCTTCTTTCGTCAATTCACTACCATTATTAAATGGTAACCAGCCTATTGTCGGTTGGTCAGTGCTTTGCGTCCAGACATATTCTAATGTAGACTCAATTAAACCGCTACCGCCGCTGTCAGCAACAGTTGCCATTACCGAAGTGCCTCGTATAGCAAATTCATCGCCATTTGGGTTGAAGGAAGCTGTTGGTGCTGTCTTATCGATATTAATTGTAAATAAAGCATTCACGCTATTAGCAAGCGCATCGGTCACATTGAACTCAAATGAATTTATACCTTCTTGAAAGAATATAGTAGACATCCCAGGTGTATAAAGGGTTGCTGGTTCTCCATTTATTGATTGGGTAAAGGAGGTAATAGCAATTGCCCCTGTGTCCGCTGTGGCACTTGCTTGCACACTTTGATTCGTCCATTCACCGCTCTTGTAGTCACCGCCACCTGGTATTTTGACCATCAAGGGTGTTAGCTTTAAGTCACCACTGCTAATTTTGACAGTGCGACTGTCAAGCTTCACATTGCCTACCACATCAACCGCCTGCACGATTACAGTGTGGATGCCTTCGGTTAGGGGGATGGGGTCTAAATAGTTCATCCATGTCTTACCACCATCAAGCGTATATTGCAATGTTGCCATGCCACTTTGTGCATCCGTTGCTTCAACCGTTACGACAACATCTTTATTGGTCCACGTATCATTCAAATAGTCATCATAATCCGCTGTTTGCATCGTTATGCTGACAACTGGAGGCGTATTATCGATTAAAAATGGCTCAGATGTCGCGTTTGCTGAATTGCCT
This sequence comes from Metasolibacillus meyeri, assembly GCF_003049505.1. GTDB lineage: Bacteria > Bacillota > Bacilli > Bacillales_A > Planococcaceae > Metasolibacillus > Metasolibacillus meyeri. The sequence goes on along the minus strand of NZ_PYWN01000170.1, from coordinate 4,462 downwards.
GCATAATCCTTAGCGCGGATATGCAAATACCAAATTCCATCTGCCCCAGCATGTGTAAATTGCGAGATAGACGTAGAGGGCAATAGCGAAAAGGGTGCCCAACCAGCTATGGGAGCAGTAGCAGTTTGTGTCCAAGCATATTCCAATGTGGACGGATTCACGCCGCTCGTAGCATCTGTCACTTGCACAAGGGTGTTAATTCCTCTTAATGGTTCAGCATTGCCATTAGGTGAAAATGTGATGTTTGGTGATTGACGGTCACGAGATATTGTTAGCGTATATGTTTTAGCTGGTTGCATATAGGGTTCTACTCGAATTTTTATTTCAGTGCCTGTCGTTGGGACTGAAACAGCGACAGTCGAACCGCTTTTTTGCAGTTGGTCATTGATGTACAGTGCTGAATAAGCAGTATTCTTCAATTCCGCTTTGATGCGGACAGTTGATGTCATTGGAGCGATATCACTATGATAGGAAGTGTCCGCTGAAGAAAATACAGGCAATAGTTCGCCTTCTTCAAGTGTCAGACTGTTCAAATGATTGTCACCAGGTACAGAAGTTTGCGACCCCCAACTGACAACGGTGCCATCACGCTTCAATGCTAGCGAATGGTTAACCCCTGCTGAAACGGCAATAACGTCATTTAGTCCAGCAGGAGGTGTTGCTTTCCCATCCCGATTATCTCCCCAAGCTACAACGGTGCCATCTGACTTCAATGCTAATGCGTGTGTATAACCTGCTGATATCGCCGTGACATTATTCAATCCTGCCGGGACGTTGAGTATCCCATTCCCGCCATGTTCTGCCCCCCAAGCTACAACGGTGCCATCTGACTTCAATGCCAATGCATACATGGATCCTGCATCAATTGCAACTACATTGCTTAAATTCGCAGGTTTGCTTGTCGCACCTGATCCGTTTGAGCCCCAATCGACAACAGTTCCATTAAATTTCAGTGCCATCGAATAATAAGTGCCTGTAGCTACCTTAGCAACGCCACTTTTCGCTGCGTCTGGTACAGTTGATTGCCCATTTCCATTGAGCCCCCAGCCGATGACTGTACCTGTGCCAGCCAACATGGAATTTTCTGCTACTGCTAAAGTATGCTTACCTGCACTTGCCATAGAGATTACCTTGTTCAAACCAGCGGGTATAGTCGTTTCACCTACGTTATTGCTTCCCCATGCAATAAGCGTGCCATTCGATTTGCGAGCCAAAAAAACGGTGTCTTTCGCATAAATTTCGACCACATCTTTTAGCTCCTCTGGAGGTTTAGCCCAGCTAGTCACGTTGTTTCCCCACACAATAACAGTTCCATCCGATTTCAAGGCGATGGAATTATTTTGAGCCGCGGCAATCTGTGTTACTTTGATTGCAGTAGGTGAAGCGGCTTTGACAGTTGCCATTGGTGGCATCATGCTTAGAATCATGACAACTGATAACATAATCGCTAGAAATTGCCGAACCCTTTTATATTGATTCATCTGCTTCCCTCCGATTTACCAAAATCATGTGAAATTAAAGTCTTTTGTTCATATCTCAATAAACTAAGAGTAGTATTGCATAAAAGTCGCTTTAATTGTAGATACATTTATTCTGTAAAACAATTAACTTTGTATGAGATTTTGAGAAAATATTCTTTGGCTATTTCAAAGGAAAATCGTCAATTTTAAAAAAAGTATGAGCTTTTTTATTTACTTATTTTTAAACTAGTCATAATAGTTCTAAAAAACCTCATACACATGTAATGTTATTCGTGCAATCTCTAGAAAGTTATGATATTTTGAAGAAAAAAGGAGGTATTTTATGGGCAGTCATTTATTAAATGAAAAATTCATACCAGAAAAACTACCTACTATTTGTGTGCCGAGGCATAGCCTTTTGAATACATTCCGTCAACATACTCAACAAAGAGTTTTGCTTGTGTCTGCACCTGCTGGCTTTGGGAAAACGATGTCAGCTATTCTTTGGATGAAAGCTTCTGGGCGGAAAGCTATTTGGATTGGATTAGATGAATATGACAGCTCACCTGCCGTCTTCTATAAGCTACTTTGTACGGGGCTTTTATCTGCTTTTTCTGACAACAAAGCGCTGGTAGAACTACTTAAAAATCCAGCCTTCATAGCCTCGCCTGTGGAAAATGCGATTAATTTTTTGTCGTATCTTGAACCCAACGCTGACTCCTATACATTGGTGCTGGATGGTTTTCATCTGATTACTACTGATGAAATCAGAAAGTCCTTGCCCTTTGTTCTCAAACGATTGCCTATGTCCTTCAATACGCTGATATTAACTCGCGAAGAGCCTACTAGCTATATGGAATCCTATATCAATGAAGGAAAAGAGGGGCTAATTACATCAGAGGAGCTCATATTCTCCGAGCTTGAAATCGAGAGCTATTTTAAAGCATGTGGGCATTTTATTACACTAGAGGAAGCGAAGGCAATTAAAGCTGCTACTGGCGGCTGGGCGATGGGTGTACAGGTAATCGCAAAAAATTGGAGGATGGAGCTTGAAGAGAAGCTGGATAGGGCTATGGAGCGATATATTAAACGGCAGATTTGGACGCAATGTGATAAAGATTTGCAGCAGTTTATGTTAAAGACTTGTACAGTAGATGAACTAACAGTGGCACTAGCCAACCATCTAACGGGAAGGAAGGACAGCGAGAAATTGCTGAACAAGCTCTGTGCCGAAGGTTTTTTTATCAGCCGCACAGATGAGCAACATTACCGTTATTACCATATATTTTTAGATTTTCTTAGAGCAATGCTAGAGAAGGATACGGACCTAGATAAGGAGGGGCTTTATAAATCTACTGCAGCCTATTATCGAGAGCGGGGCGAGTATTACAGTAGTATACGCTTTGCAGTAAAAGCAAGCGATTTTGAGGCCCTTACTGCTGATATGCTGGAGATGTATGAATACAGTACCCCTGATAGGGAGGCATCTGCCCGCATTTCCATGCAGGATCTTTCTCGTCTAGGAGGTAGCATTCCTGAGAGCCTTGCTAGTCAAAAACCTTATCTTTTAATTAGTCAGAGCTGGTATTATTATTTGCTTGGTGATGTGCAGCGATTTTGCATCTGCCTAGATAAACTATACGCTAAATTACCCGAAATCATGGGACAATATAAGTCTTTCATTAAATATGGGCTTTTCATGGTAGCTATTGATTTTCGCCGTCCTATTTTCAGCGTATCAGAGCTGTTAACTGATGAAATTATAGAGGCGGCTGCTCAAGCTGGTACGAAGGCAACTACTTTGATGAAGGCCATGCCTTTTATCCATCGCAGCCATCGAGATTATTCTGATTTCATGGCAGACATTGAGCAAAACGTCCACAAGGCAGAACCGATACTTGGCGCCTTAAACGGCACAGATGATACTCGAATACCGCTTTTGCTGCGTGCTATGCTTTATTATGAAAAGAATATGTTGAAGGAGGCAAGTGCTTGCTGTGAACAGGCGATGGCGACACTGCCTCAGCAAGCGATGCCAGAACTGTGCTTTAGTACGCAGATGACAAGGATAGTTATTTTGTCGGCGCAAGGATGGTCAGATGAGGTGAAGGAGAGCCTCGCTCGGAATGAAGCAATTATTATAGAGCAGGGCTTTCTGTTCTTACTGCCGAATTTTAAAGCATACGAAACGAAGCTACGTCTGTCTGATGGTGATAAAAATGCAGCTGCTGAGTGGTTTGAGCAGTATTTTGTGACCTCTGTCAAAGAATTAGAACTGTATAAAATTGCCCAGCATTTCACGACAGCTAGAGCCTATATGGTACTTGCAAAGACAGAAGAGGCAATGCACTATCTTGCTCGATTGAAAAAGCTAGGCGAGGATTTCCAGCGACCGCTTGATATAGCAGAATCCAGCGTTTTACAGGCAATCCTTGAATGGGCAATGGGCAAACGAAAAAGGGCCCAGCATACTTTGGAGCTAGCATTAATCGCTGCACAGCAATATGGCTATGTGCGAATATTTGCAGAGGAAGGTGCTGCAATCCTGCCCATTATTCGTAAAATAGCTCTCAAGGTTGAACGCGAGGATTATAGAGGAGAATTGACATCAAAATATATGCATGAAGTCACCTTAGCTACTTATGAGCAGTCCAAACGAAAAAAGGGGCTTATCATTTCACTGAACTCGAAAGCGGTCAAACTGTCCAAGCAGCAAAAGCATATTTTGAGCCTGCTTGCGATGGGCTACAAATACAAAGAAATTATGAAACAAACAGGTCTAACAATCCACACAGTCAAATCTCATGCTACGGCTGCTTATAGAAAGCTAGACGTAAACAATTCCATGGACGCCGTGTTGAAAGCGCGGGAGCTAGGATTGCTGGAGTAAACGTTGATTGAATTATCCTAAATCTTAACAAGGCTGTCGAAGCAATCGATAGTCTTGTTTTATCTTAGTTCAGCAAATTCTTTTTGTATCGAAAGCAACGCGACAGATACAG
>NZ_PYWN01000016.1 GCF_003049505.1 Metasolibacillus meyeri | reverse complement strand
CTCCTCTGGCACTGTTGGTTCCTCCGGTGTTGTTGGTGGAGTTGTTGGCTCCTCCGGCACTGTTGGTTCTTCCGGTGCTGTTGGTGGAGTTGTTGGCTCCTCTGGTACTGTTGGTTCTTCCGGTGTTTCTCCTGGTGTTGGTGGAGTTGTTGGTTCACCTGGCTCTGGAGGTGTCCATCCTCCTCCAGGATATAGAGTTGGCTTCGCTAATGCAGCACAATCATTTGCATTAACTTCAATTCGAAGCGCTGGCTCTGTTCCTACAACAACCCAGTAACTACCTGGCTCTACTGTATGCGGAACTGTCGCCTTACCATCTGCATCAGTTGTACCTGATACAATCTGCTTGCCTCCATTGCCTATTACAACGAATGCGACATTTGCACGTGCATTACCATTAACATTTTGAATTGTTAAAGTAAACAATGGACATGCGTTTATTGGTACTTGAACTTCCGCCCCACATACTTCATCAATGTAGCTTACTGTAATACTTCCTAGTAATACACTAGATTCATTGTAAACATCATATTCTTTACCTTGCTCTAATTTCGCTTTATCTACGAATTTGATTTGACCATTTACATCAGTCACACCTGTTTCTACCGTTGCGCCTGCTTTATCCTTAATCGTAACTTTCACATTCGCCCCAACAGGTAAATTATCTTTATTATTGATTGTTAATGTGAAGTCTGGGCAAGCGTTTTTAATTACAATGCCTTTACAGTCACCTGTATAAGTCACAGTAACTCCATCAATTCTCTCACCTTTTGAGCCATCTGGATTTACTTCATAGACAACTACTTTTCCAGGTTGTTGAGTCGTTGGCAATGTAATTTTACCATCTTCATCTGTTGTATACTCTGTCTCAATACCATTTTCATCTTCTATAATTACTTTTGTATTAGCTTTTGGTGTTGTACCATCTGGGCTAATTACCGTAATCTCAAACTGCGTACATGCACGAGGTTTCTTCACTTCATCCTCACAATTTGTTGTATAAGTGACTGTGAAATCCTCTCCAAATGGCACCGATTGCCCAGGTTCGATTTCATAAGATACGACTGTATAATCACCTGGTTCAATTGTATATCTTTCACCATTTTGATTTGTTGCAAATGTAATTTTACCATCTGTATCAACAGTTGCTTCTCTTTGTTGATTTGTTGCTTTATTTTCGATTACTACCTTAGTACCAGCTTTTAAAGGACCATCTTCGTTTTCAATAGTCAATGTAAACGCTGGACATGCTGGTATTGGTTGGATTACATGCTCACAGTTTGTATCAACTGTAAATTCATCAATCTTTTCACCATTTTCATACACTTCATAATCAGAAGCCGGCAAGTTTGGCAATACTACTTTACCTTCCGCATTTGTAGTACCATTAAACTCAGTAGTTGGACTGTTTTTGTCCACAATTTTAATGGCTACGCCTTCACGTGGTTTACCATCTTTATCGTTCACTGTTAATGTAAAGTTTGGACAAGCTGGTGCATTTGTAGGTAGTAATTCTGCCGCGCAATTTTCATTACCACTCGCATCTTGATAAATAATATTTACGTCACCTAAATACAACTCACCTTCAAATACTTTGTAAGTACCTGCTGGTGTTGTAGGGGCTACAGTAAATTCACCGACCGCGTTTGTTGTATTATCCGTTACAGTTGTAACAACATTATTATTTGAATCTTTTAATGTTACCGTTACATTCGGACGTACATTGCCATCTTTATCCTTCAATGTAATTGTAAAAGTTGGACATCCATTTGTTGGTTGTACTTCATCTTGACAATCATCTTGACCATACTTAACTGTAACTGTTCCATAATTTATCCCATCTATATCAACAACTGTATACAGACCTGCATGAACAGTATTTGGAACATTCATTACTCCATTCGTTGGTGTTGCTTTATATTTTTCTTCACCATTACCATCTAGTAATCGTACTTCCTTCGTTATGGAATTACCATTCACATCTTTTACTGTTAAATCAAATGTTGTACATGCGTTTTGTGGTAATGGCGTATTATTAACCAATTGAATTACTTTTCCATTTTGCAGTGTGTCATAGTCTGCATTAAAAGTAAATGTTTTATCTGCCATTTTATCGTAGCCACTTGGTGCAACTACTTCTTTTAATACATACGGGCTATAACGCATATCTGCAAATGAGAATTTTCCATCTTGGTCCGTTGTTGCAGCTCTTAGTAAGTAATCTGTACTTCCAATACGTTTGTAGAGTTCAAATTCAACCCCCGCTAAAGGAACAATGTCTCCTGTTTCAGAATTCACGCCTACTTTTTCGAATTCCATTGTACCTTTCGTACCAGATAAATTCGAATCACTAGAACTGAAACTTAATGTACTGTTTACTTCATCTTTCGTTTTTTGGTTTTCTGCTGTTGCTCCAGCGAATTCAATTTTCGCTTCATTTGAAAATGCATCGCCTGATTTCCCAGTAGCCAATGTTTTATAACGTAATTGATATCCTGTTGTTAGATTTTCAAATTCTAGTGTAAATCCTGTGTTTGTATAGTTCACAGTTGCATTAACAGATTGTGGAGTTACCCAATTTGAGCCATTGTTTACACCTGCTGATGTAACATTGTACGCACGTAATTCTATGGAATCACGAACTAGCATTAAATTATCTGAAAAAGTATCTGAAACTGTTGTTTGACCTAAATTAGAATGTGATTTATTTATATCAAGTGTCCATGTAAGTGTTTCCGTTGATGCTTGCTGATTAGGAGCACCTTTTTTAATAAGACTATTTGCCACTTGCGAATCAACCGTTACAGGCGTTGCAGTAAGTGTAAAGTTTTGGCTTCCTTTTGTTTGGAATTGAGCCGCATTGCTATAAACATTCCCTTGAGCGTTCTCGTTGCTATCTTCAATACCGAAAATATGATTTGAATCTTTCGTTTTATAAACCACTACATATGCTTCGTTATTAATAGCTGAATCTAACATAGATGCAAATGTTAATATATATCCTTTATTATTCGCATGAGGGATAACAGTATAATGTGTTCCCTCTGTCAATGGAGAGGTTTTTGTATAACTTCCTTGATCATCTCCAACACCCAGTGTTAATGGATACACCGATAAAGTACCTGGCTCAAATTCGTGTCCTGCACCAATTACATCCGTAAGAACCGCACCTTGAATGTCTTTCTTGTTAATATTTACACGTACTTCCCATTCAAACTTTTGTGTTTGATAATTAACGCTACCTTTTTTATTACCGTTATTTTGTGTTGTTGTTGATGGCGTGTAGTGTTCTGTCCGTGTTTGTGTATACTCAGGTTCTGTATTATGGTTCCATTTTGTTGTAGCTGTATTACCATAGCCTGTATTCTCAACTGTACCTGCATCTGTAATAGCAAATGATGTTTTATAAGTTACTGTAACAGCGCTGTTCGCACCTACATTGATTCCTGTGATGTTAAACCCTTTGTTATCACCGTCCACTACTACACTACCTGTATTTGGTGAAACTACGATATTCGATGCATCACCAACCAATGTATGTTCACCTGTTTTTCCAGTCATCTCAAATTGATCATCTAACGTTAGCCCCGTAATATCTTCAGTTGGATGGTCATTACGAATCGTTACTGTCCAAGTGATTTCTTTCGTACTAAAATCTACTGTACGTGTTTTTGACAATAACGCATTCGTTAAAGTATGTGTTACTGGCGGTGTTGTTTTACCACTAAATGCAGCTGTATTTGTTATTGTTGTATTACCATTTTTAGCATAAAACGTTGAGCCCTCATAGTTTGCTTCATACTTAATTTGGTAAGCTTTAGTTGTAGGATTAATGAATGCTAAACTAAAACCTGTTGCCTTATTTGGATCTCCAGTTGGTGTAACACTGTATTCAGAACTAGCAATTGGCGTTGCACTCACACTGCTCGCTTGACCATTTGCTGGATTAATCGTCACTTCATATACTTTAATTGAGTTTGTATCAATAAGATGTTGGTAATTATTATCATTTGACCCAATTGTATCTGAAATTGCTGTGCCCGCTGGAATCATTACTTGATTGTAGTTCACATTAATTGCCCATTCAGACTTATAATTTGTACCGCTCACTTTTGTTTTCGCTAATGCTTTACCATATGTTACTATTTGGCCAACTGATGATGTTGTATCTGGTACTCCACCATTTGTGAAGGTAAATGTATTATTAAATGTTTTAGCATCTTCACGATCGTCTATAGGCAAGGTTACTTCCGTCTTATATTCAATTTTATAAGCATGCCCATTCGTAAATATTGCCACAACATCTGATAAATCACCATTTATTACTACATGTGATTCTGTAGCTGTTTTCACACCATTCAAGCCAACTTTATATTGCCAAACATTAACGCTTCCAGGAATGATGGCATGACCGCCTGTTGGGTTGTCAGTAATACTAGGATTAACAAAATCTTTTCCAGCTTCATTTACCCAAACTCGCCATTCCATTTGGTGATTTCCATTCTCAAGTGCTGGAGAACCTACAGTTGATTTCTTTGTTCTCTCATTGTTTGTAGATGGGAGAAATTTAAATGTTGTTTTAATTGTATCAGATCCTGCATTTGCTTTTGGAAGCTCTAATTCTTGCTCAATCTCATCTGATGTCAAATTAAAACCTGCTGCGAAGTTAAATTCTAAGTTATACGGAACTGTATTAACAGTTTCTATCGTCATACCTGAAACTTCTACACGAATTGTCGTTCCACCTTGCAGTGTATACGTATACGTGATGTCATCCACTGTTTTTGTTCCATTGAACGCATTACTAAAATCAATTAATGAATCTGGAATGTTAAACGTAAACCAACTGCCGTCTGCATACACTTGCGTAAGCGGCACTGTGAAATTCACGTTAAAGTTTGCCTGCTGATTTTGTGCCAGAGGTGTGGAATACGCTCCTTCCGTTACAGCATTTCCATTAATAGTCATATCAAATTTTTCTAATTCTACACCTACGATTTCTTCTGCTATACCTGTGCTAAAAGGCTGAATTAGTAAGGGTTTATTTTTTTCTAGATTCTCTACATCAGCTGTATCCCCACTTGTTGTTGAAGTACCATCTTTTTCGCCATTTGCACTTTCTGTTCCATCGTCCACCCCAGTTGCTGGCGGTGTTTGTTCAGGAATGATTACTTCATCCGCAAATACCGACAACGGTCCAATCACTGTTTGGAACACTAACAGCATTGTCAGCATTGCAATATTAATCTTTTTCCTCATGTCCCTCTCCTTTTCTTAGGTTCGAGAGAGTGCCTTTGTTGCTTGCTGACGACATGTAACCAGCAATTAAGAAGGCTACTGCAAACGGTTGGCTAGTCTCTCTTTCCCAGTGTTAATTAGTCGTCATTTTCGAACACACATTCAATCTTCGAAAAGAAGTGGAGACATGATACCTTTGTTGCCTGCTCCCTAAACTGCGTGTATTCATTTGTTTGTAACGAGCCGATAAAAATTTGTCTCACCTCCTTCAAAGCATCGACCCATTGAACGTTAAGAAATCTTTATTTTCATTTTACAAAGTCACTCTAAACAAATCCTATACAATATCATCACAATAAAATCCCCATTTTATCGTTATATTTTTCAATATTTTACCTCAACAATCGTAAAAAAATGAGACATAACGAATTAGTTTATGCGAAACAATCCCAATTTGTCACAGAAATCAAATAAAAAAACTAAGCTATTATAAAGCAACGAAATAATACATCGGCTATTCCTTCGTTAAAAACATATTCATTCTAATCCTTATTTTTTCACTTTATTTACTAATTTTTTTATATTTTTCAACAATAATGGCTTTACCGTTTTACTTTGCTCTTCTACCACATCAAATTTTGCTATTGAACTTACTCCTGTTGCTGGCGCCTCTACTATATTCATTGCAGCCGATGCTTTTATCGGGCTGCATGTGATGACTAATGTAGCTAGTACAGCAACTGCTGTTGTACTCATTTTTTTCTTCATAATCTCCACTCCTCGGTTTACTTTTTGATTAGGTTGGTAGCATCCTGCCAATTACTTATGTCAAGGATAACTCCCCAAAATATATACTCAATGACCTACAATAATATTCATCGTATTTGCAAATAGAAAGTTTAGTAATTCTAAATACCTTAATTTCGTTTCAAATATTTCACATCTAGGTCTTTTTACTTTTATTTATTTTTTAAAACAAAAAATGTAGGCAAAGTTTATGTTCACTTTGCCTACACATTTAACTATGAATTTTGGAGTAGCAGATGCAACTCCTGCTTGAAAGCTTCATCCGCTGTATAACCTGTCAATATTTCTTCAGGATAGTACACTTTATGATCAGTTTTTAATCTACCTGCAATGGAGTCAACAAGCGAACTTTCCTGAGATAATTCACGCACTTCTCCATTTACCATTTGCAGCATAATTGGCAGCTTTCCCGTCGCTACACCTGGCTGGTATAAGTCATACGGTAAATCAGAGGTGGAGTCATGCACAAGGTAGTAGATTGGGTCGACGCCTGCTTGCTTAAACAATTGCTGCAAGCGTGCAAAGCGCTGTGGTTCTTTTTGTGGGTTCATATTAATATAGCCAAATAACTTTCGATTGATAAAACGACTACTTAAATCACGTAAAATTTCATCCTCTTCCTGCATCCAAAATTGAATATATGTCAGCATAATACTTTCATCTAATGCGATATAATCTTCCAATGTAATTTTATTTTTGAAAAACGGTTTAAAGTGAGTTGGCGCATGCTTAAACCAATAACCTTCCTCACTCAATACTTTCACGCGTTTTAATATATGATTTAAAATGACTTCCGCGCTGCGCGACACTGGGTGAAAATAAATTTGCAAATACATTTGATAGCGCGACATAATATAGTCTTCTACTGCATGCATCCCACTTTCTTTAATCACGACTTGCCCCTTACGTGGTCTCATAACACGCAATATGCGCTCCATATCAAAATGCCCATAACTAACCCCTGTATAGTAGGCATCACGTTGTAAATAATCCATGCGATCAGCATCAATTTGACTGGAAATTAAACTAACAACGAGTTTATTTGGATATGTCTTTTCAATCACTTGCGCAACCTTTTCAGGGAAATCCAATGCAACTCGACGCAACACAGTATTGACCTCTGTGTCACCGAGTAAAATTTCACGTGTATATTCCTCATGATCTGTGCCAAAAACATTTTCGAAGGCATGTGAAAATGGACCATGCCCTAAATCATGGAGTAGCGCCGCGCATAGTACAAGCAAACGCTCTGCTGCATCCCATTCAGGTCTTCCTGCAAAAATATCATCAACAATGCGTCGAACAATTTCATAGACTCCAAGTGAATGGTTGAAGCGGCTATGCTCTGCACCATGAAATACTAAATACGTAGTACCAAGCTGGCGAATACGTCGCAAACGCTGAAATTCTCTTGTTCCGACTAAATCCCAAATAACTTGATCACGCACATGAACATATCGATGTACAGGGTCTTTAAACACTTTTTCCTCTGCTAATTTTGCTGTTGCATAGCTCATTCTCCATACCCCCTCTATTTTAATTAGTCATATTTTATCATTTTTTAACAGGAAAAAGCGAGAAAGGACCAAACCAGCACTTATTTTCCTATAGGTAGGCTGATAGGGTGTTGTTTTGAAGAGAAAATTGGAGAAAATTTCTTCTAGTTTTAGATTGGACAAGCTATCTCCCCTTAGTTCAAATGTACCGAAATCAACTTCTTACTGCATCGATTTTGGAAGATAGCTGCGATGAATAAAACCTTTTTGTCACTTCGATTTCCCCTACAGCTCTGTGTTTTTAGCGTATAAAAAAGAGCCTGTACAACAGGGAGTGATTTCTCCCTGTGACAGTACTCTTTATTTTTTTAGTTTAGCCAGTACTTTTTCCATTAACTCATCTTCCGTTAAAGCAGCAACTGGTCTACTATTTACAAATGTGAATGTTTTTTTACGGCCAGGGCCGCAATATGAATGACAGCCAATTTCAATCGTTGCATCGGGATCAATTTTTTTTAATTTTGGAATTAACGTTTTTAAATTAACGGCCTGACATTCATCGCAAACTCTAAATTCGTTTGCCACTAGAGCCAACACCTTTCTATTTTCACTTTTAATCTACTAGCTATTTTAGCTCATTGTCATGCTTTCATTCAAGTGAAATTGTATTTTCTCTGTCAAAGAGCTGCAAATGCATTTTGGTTCAATTCGAAATAAAACTTGTAGCAAATGTCATAGCCATAACGATTTTAGGTTAACTTTTACTTATAGAAGGAATTCGAAAAAATCTAGCTGCAAATATGCTAAAACAGAATTGATATACTCTTTGAATAAAAAATTCGAGATTTGGTCATGCTTAGTAATGAACAATCAAACTATGAACATGGTAGGAGGTAAATTAATAATGAAAGTAAGACAGGATGCTTGGTTACAAGAAAATGATGAGCTATTGGCAGAGGCGGTGCTACGACATGTAAAGGAAGGAAGCACACAATTAAATGCCTTTGATGAAGTCGGTGATGCGCTAAATCGAACAGCAGCTGCCTGCGGTTTTCGCTGGAATGCAGTTGTTCGCAAAATGTATGAGGGACAACTAGCCGAGGCAAAAAAAGAACGCAAAGAGAGATTGCGAGCGTTCGGCAATCCATCACGTCGTCGTTCACAACATATTGTTGTGACAGCTGATAGTGGGGATACAAAACCAATTCCGTTATCATCGCTCTCTTTAGACGTTGTTATCGCTTATTTAATGCGTTTGCAACACGGAGCTGGTGATGTCGAAAGTTCAAAGTGGCGTTACTTAGCTAATACAGCGACTGAGAAAAATCGTGAACTAGAGTCAGAGCTTGAAAAACTGCGCAAAGAAAATATCGCAATTCGAGAAGATTATGAGCAATTTGTACAAATTATGAATCGTGCGCGCCGATTTGTCGCATTAGATGAAGAGGAAGAACGCATTGCGCCAATTTTCAAGATGGAACGCAATGGCAACCTTATCTCTTCTCCTCTAGAAAATGATGAAATACAAATGTAAATAGAGAGGAGCTAGGTTGCTCCTCTCTATTTTTATTCTACGTTCTCCCATTTACTTTGAGAGCATGCTTTGATTGCGTTGCAAAACGCGCTGTAAATAGTGCATATACAGCTCATTTTCAAATGGCTGTAAAGGAGTAAAAGTCCAATTAAAGCCTTTTTGCTGGAGCATTTGCTGGATGCGCAAATTTAGTTCAACAGCTGTGATATCTGTCCCTGTTAACTCCTGTAATGAGGCCATAACACTTGGTTCAATACGCGGATATCGGAATTTCGTTTCCTCATTTTTTAAGCTGATTTCATAAAATTGCTTAATTAGCTCTGCGCGTTCACTTCCGCTACCTTCCACACATAAATAAATTTGTACTGCTACACCGCCCTGCATCCTTCTTTGCGAAATACCTGCAAACTTCTTGCCAGCTATGCTCAAATCATATGACCCTGGACAATAGGAACCTACAATTTCATATGCATCAATATGCTCTGCAATTTCTGGTAGTAGTATTTTAATAAATTGTACCATTAGCTCGAATGCGGAATTAATAGACAATGGCTGCTCTTTTTCACTAATAACAAGCGATATATTCAGCACCCCTGTATCTAATACAACAGCTAAGCCACCTGAATTACGTACAATGGGTGTATAGCCCTGTTCATTTAGCAATTTCATTCCTTGCTCGATAAATGGCAGACGATGATCCTGAATGCCAAGTACAACAGATTCTTTATGTATCCATGTACGAATTACTGGCGTAGATCGATGATGTCCAACTAAATGACAAAGTGTATCATCCATTGCGAATGAAGCTAACGGTGAACGGGATTGTAAATTTGACTCATCTACCAGTCTCCATTCACAATTTTGTAAAAAATATTCCATAATTAATCTCCCTAATATCACGATTTCAACTATCCTTTAGCATACACGAACAAATGAAGACTGAAAAGTCATGACGAAATCGTGACAGTGTGTGTAGGATCGAGAAAGATGTGCTAAACTAATAGAGAATGATTTTCACTTAAAAGGAGTGTTTCATAAATGAACGAAGCAGCAATTACGTTAGATGGTTGGTATGCATTACATGATTTCCGCTCAATCGACTGGGCTTCTTGGAAACTTGTTTCAGTGGAGGAGCGCACAGCAGCAGTAGAGGAATTTGTCGCTTATGTAGAAAAATTAAATGAAGCAGATGTTGCAAAAACAGGCGCTCACGCTTTTTACGCAATCGTTGGACAAAAGGCAGACTTCATGCTGATGACATTACGTGAAACGATGGACGAGTTACAGGAATTAGAGGCTGAATTTAATAAATTGGCAATCGCTGATTTTACAATTCCTAGCTATTCATATGTATCTGTTGTAGAATTATCGAACTATTTAGCAGGCGAATCAAACGAAGATCCTTATCAAAACCCACATGTTCGTGCACGTCTTTACCCTGAGCTACCACGTTCTCAATATGTGTGCTTCTATCCAATGGATAAGCGCCGCCAAAATGATGACAACTGGTATATGTTATCGATGGACGAGCGCAAAAGCTTAATGCGCTCACATGGTATGATTGGTCGTGGCTACGCAGGTAAAGTCAAGCAAATCATCACAGGTTCTGTCGGCTTCGACGATCACGAATGGGGTGTTACGTTATTCTCTGACGATGTTTTACAATTTAAGAAGCTAGTCTATGAAATGCGTTTCGACGAAGTATCAGCACGCTACGGTGAATTCGGTTCATTCTTTGTTGGCAACATTTTAGATAATGAAAAATTAGTGAAGTTTTTAACTGTATAAAGTGAATCTTCAATCAGTGGGGGTTTTCCTCATCCCCCACTGATTGGTGATAAAGGAACAC
>NZ_PYWN01000169.1 GCF_003049505.1 Metasolibacillus meyeri | reverse complement strand
TTAGTTTAAAGTGAGCGGTTTTGACTTGTCTACTTTAATGGGAGTATATCATGTTTGTTGGGCGAATCACTACTTTCGAACTAGAGAAAAACAAAAACTAAATTCGTTCAGCTAACAATCAATGAGGGGAAAAAACTTTCACTGATTACATAAAATATTCGCCAGATAGCACCAAATTGCCCAATGATTGAAACCTTATTTTATGTTAAAATGAAAAGAAAATACTAGAAAACTCATGTTTTTAGCCGATGAAATAGAGTAGGGGGATAACCATGTCTACAATGAAAATAACAGAAGATAACAGGTTGCGAGTAGTTGACTTTTTTCAAGAACATTGGGGTAGCTCAGAAATGGTGATTTCATCAGGTACATACGTTTGTAGCGAACTGGACGGTTTTATATTTGAGGAAAACAATCGAATTTTAGGGCTAGTAACATATGTCTTTCATGAAAAAGAAGTTGAGGTTATTTCATTAGACAGTATTGTCGAGGGAAAAGGAATTGGATCACATTTAATGAAAGAGGTAGAGCGCTTCGTCC
Source organism: Metasolibacillus meyeri (assembly GCF_003049505.1). Lineage (GTDB taxonomy): Bacteria > Bacillota > Bacilli > Bacillales_A > Planococcaceae > Metasolibacillus > Metasolibacillus meyeri. The sequence continues at coordinate 10,119 of NZ_PYWN01000169.1, read as the reverse complement.
AGCAGCAGGGCATATCGACGATTTCGTTAGTTACAACAAATGATAATTTGAACGCGCTGAAATTTTACCAAAAGCGTGGCTATACAATAGATGCTGTATTTCCCAATGCTGTTGAAAAGGCGAGAGCTATGAAACCGAGTATTCCTTTCGTTGGGAATGATGGGATACCCATTCGTGATGAAATTCGTTTAGTGAAAAATCTATAAAACATAAAGGAGGTCAATCCAATGGATATCGCAGCATTAGCAATGAATATGAAGCAAACACAATTAATGCAACAAGTATCAATCGCTGTAACGAAGCAAGCCATGGAATTTCAAGAGCAAAGCACTGAGCAACTATTAGAAGTAATCGATGCGCCGCACCCAAGCTTAGGGCATTCAATCGATATTTCTGTATAAAGCCGTCCATTGCACTTAATGGACAATACATAGGAAATTTGCAACAAAGAGGAGGAAGTGCATTGTTTAAAAAAGCAGCAACAATCTTGGTGACATTTGCCGTGTTATTTACTTTAATTTTACCTAATCAGCAAGTGGAAGCATCAACAACATATACATTTATTTCAGCGACATATGATGAAACAGTTGCGAAAGATGGCACTGTAACAAAAGTATTGAATGGTGTGACATTGCAAAATAGTCGAGGCAATCGCAGTACATTTAATATGGATAATAGTGCAAAGCTTTATATTAACAATACGATGACAACAATTGATGGCTTTAAATCAGGCATGGAGGTAACGGTAAAGGTAAACTTGCGCCGCGTAACTGAAATGCGTGGAACTTCGGCTGTTGAACAAGGAACGATTGCACCAAACAGTAGGCAACAGTATGGAATCGTAACAAAAATTGATCCAAACGGCTTGTTTGTAACGATTAAAATGGATGGTGCAAAAGAGCAGGACTACTACGTTAACAAAAATACGAGATTTATCAAGGGCTCTTCTACGCATGATTTAAGTGCATTATATGAAGGGGACCGTGTAAAAGTGAAATTTTCAGCACCTTCCACTTCCATTATTTCTGAAATGGAAATTATCGTGACAGGTGTGCAAGTAGAAAATATTTATAAAGCAAAGCTGCAAACAGTTAATACATCAGCGAATACATTTGTAGTACAAAATGCGCATGCCTTTAAAAATTGGCTATTTGGAACTTCTGAAAAAGCAGCTATGAACAATTTCTCATTTGAGAATAACACGTCAATTTATGTTGGCAATGAAAAAATTACGAAAAATCAGTTAAGAAACTATCAAAATAGTGAGCTTTATTACGTGACAACGAAGCAATTTGGCAAAGAAGTAGTGAAAAAGGTTGTTGTGTTACAAAATAATGAGCGCACGTATTATGAGCCATTAACAGCGGTGAACACATCATTAAACTTCTTACAATTAGGCTATGCAGGTCAGCTATATATGCATGAAGGCTCCATTTTAATTCGCAATGGCCGTCTAGTAGAGCCATCTACATTAGCAGCATATGGCTCGGCATATGTAGTGACAGATGGCGCGACAAGCAGTCGTTTCGCACATGTTGTCAATATTACCAATGATAGCATGACATCGCCAAACTTAGCACAGCAAGGCTTGTATTTTGGCCAGCTTGAGTTTGTAGATATGGACAATTATTTAGTTGAGCTAGATGAGCTGGAAAAAATCGAAAATAATTACTGGGTATCTCAATCGGCTACTACTTTCGCTTACAGCAATAGCTCGCATATGGTATCAAATGTACGCAACGGTGTTATTTCAGTTGTGCCAAATATGGATTTAATTGAGCATGAAGGTGCTTATGGTTACTTCTATGTAAAAGATGGACATATTCAAGCATTGCATGTGCTGACTTCATCACAGAAAAAATCAGAGCTTGTGTTAACAGGTCGAATCCAAGATTTCCGTACATTGACAAGCAATGGGCAAGAAACGCGCTTAATGAACGTAAAAGATGTGAGTCAATGGTTGAATGGTGAATGGATTGATAATGGTTCTTTAACAAATGTCATGCTTGATCGAGCGACGATTATTAAAAATGGTCGAGCAATTAAAGCATCAGAGCTAAAGGCATCAGATCGTGTTGTACTATTTACAAATGCCCAATTTGATGCACATATTATTTTAGTGAATGAGTAAGATTGAAAATCCAAATAGAGGAGGAGCTGTTCACTTGTGGAACAGCCTCCTCGTTATTTAATGAAGGAGTGTAGAGTATGAAACAGCGTCAATGGTTAGTCACAATCGTCTCCTTATTGCTATTTGCAGTTGTTTTTTCTTCAGGAAAGGCCAATGCAAGTACGATTGATTTAAACGGTGGAGTTAAAAATGAAAATACATATGAAGAGTATATATTTTTAACGGGCGTACCTATAAAATTCACAGGTACGAATAAAAATGTTGTTGTATCCGTAGCAGAAAAAAAGGGGCAATTGACAGAGACGTATAAGCTGACGTTAACAGGGGCTAGCGGTGAAAAATTAACTCGTCAATTTACCTATGTATATGACGTAACAAATTATGATCAAATTGGACAAAGCACAGCAACAGGGGAAGTAACAAAATATACGGAAAAAATAACAATTGGCAATAAAACGTATACGCTAACAGACTACCAATTTTCCAAAAGTGCTATAACAGATAAACGTCCAGCATCTGATTATTTTTCAGGGAATGCGATGGCACGTAAAACATATTCGGTAAAGAGTGGACGAAATACGGATGAAGTGACGATCCATATTGATAGCCGCAATGAAGGTTATGAAAACTTCTGGGGGGCAACGGAAACACAAATTACAGAGTATGAAATGGTATTTGAGGATGGTTCAATTGGTACGGTGAAAAATCGTGTTTCTTCGTCAAAATCTCGTACATTAAACTATGAAGAAAATGCCTCTTCTTTATCGAGCTTTTATGGTGGCTATGTTGTCAATAGTACAGCTGATATTATTTCTGAATATGACTACAAACTGCCAAAAAAATCTGGCACAGTATCATTAAATTTAAAAATGATGCCACGTATTGAGCGATTAATCGTACCGAAATTTAGAGATTTATCAAGCCATCAAGCGAAGGATGCGATTGAAAAATTATATTCTTTAGGCATTTTAGAGGATCAATCGAATTTCTTCTCACCAAATACGCCAATGCAGCGCTATGATTTTACAGTTGCGATTGGAAAGGCAATCGATTTACGTGTACTTGAAGAAAGTACAAAAGGCAAAAAAACACCGCCAAGTATTTTCAATGATGTGAAACGTACAACGAAAGATTACGGTTATTTAGCTTCTGCTGTGAATAAAGGGGTGGTGACGGGTGTAACACCTTCAAGTTTTGATCCCAATGGCTATTTAACGCGTCAACAAGCTGCCGCCATTTTAGTACGTGCACTTGGATTGGAAGGGAAAGCACCAGACCCAGGATTTAAAACTAATTACCGCGATGATGCACAAATTACGGACTATGCACGTGATGCGGTATACGTTGTATCAGAGCTAGGTTTAATGACGGGCGACTCTGTAACAGGCAACTTTAACCCGAAGCAAAATTTAACACGTGCACAAGCATCACTTATTATGCTACGTTTCCTTGAATATTTGGAAAATGATTTAAAACAAAATTATCGCGATGATATTTTATTCTTTGACTAAGAAGGAGGCTATATAAATAGCATGAAAAAAATATGGATAACAGTATTGTGTTCAGTATTATTGCTTGCATCATGGCTTCCATTTACAGCGCCAGTAAACGCTGCAACAACAATTTCAGATGTTGAAAAAAACAGCGATAAATATACGGCGGCACAATGGGCAGTCGAGCAAGGTCTTGTGCAGCTTTCAGGTAGTAGATTTCAACCGAATGTAACAGTCAGTGAGCAAGAGATGCTAGCAATGATTGCGCAACTCGATAAAAATTATCACTTTAGCTATACAAGCGACATGATTTACACGTATTATGCTGACTTGAATTTGCCGATTTATGGAGCAAACAATGCGAGTCGACGCACTGCAAATGCTACAAGAGGACAGTTTGCACGTCTTTATGCCGCAATGAATAGCCTTGATTTATCGGAAGTTCAAGCGGTGCAGTATTTGTATACACATGAAATTACAAAAGGTACAACAGGCAAAAAAACATTTGATGATTATGCTGCTACAAAAGCAATTACACGTGGCGACCTTGTTACATTCTTGTATCGTGCAGCGAAAAGTGGCGGCATTGCGATTGAAGGCTTACGCGCGGCTCCAACAGGTAAAGATGATAGCAAGGTAACATTACCATTAAATTTCGTCAGCTCTAATGGGACAGTAGAGCTAAATCCACCTTCAGATAAGAAGGAAAATGATAAGTCCAACAATCCAAGCGCCTTTAAAGCGGTACAAAGCATCAATTTATCTACAGAAGAATTAGTAGCGAATGGTTTAGATGCGGCAGCAATCCAAATTTTATTAAAGGATAGCTATGGCAATGATATTTCGTATGATACAACATTGCAGTTTAAAGTCACATCAAAGGTTGGCGCACGTATTGTGGAATCACCGCCAACAACAGGCTCAAAGCCAGAGAAAAATGCAGGAAGTAGCACGACAACTATTTTCACAGATGGTGGCGAGCTGAATGCTTATATTATTGCGCCAGTATTAACAAAGTCTGAAAAAGATATCATTACGTTTGAGCTTGTGAACAATGATGAGACAAAATTTGCAAGCTATCGTAATCAACAAATTGAAGTAGAGCTACGCTACGTGCCGAAAGCTGAAGTACGTATCTCCTATGAAGTATATGATCCAGATCAACCAAATGGTGGGGGAAATATTACACCAGGTCCAAAGCCGTTACCAGCATTACCAGTAGGAAAACCGATTGATGGTAGTACGACGGTACAAACTGTACCATTCACACCAAATGGTATTATTGAAATCCGTGATTATGACCCAGACGAAATAACATTTGAGGGAGTAAAGTGGGAAAATTATACGAACACATCAGGGCAAATTGTCAATGGTCGTGTGCGAGATGATGCAATTCAATATGAAAATGCAGAACTTCGTATCGATAATCAGCTTATTTCTGTCTGGTTATTTGAGCAAATTTTAGAGCGTATGATTTACGGAGATGAGCAAGGACGCGGTGGTTTTGGTAAGGTAAACGTCTACTATTCAATTAATAGTGAAGGTCGAGCAGTTTATAATTTACAAGATGTAATGGATGAAAGCTTTACAAGCCAATTCGAATCAAAAATTCATGCATTAATCGTTCATTTATTAACGTATTTCCCAAGAAATACAAATGATTTAACGATGATTCATTATGATAGTGTAAAAGCAGTAAAAGCAATTTTTGATTCGTTAAGTAGAGCGGATCAAGACTATTTAGCGAAAAATTATAAAGATACTGTCGGTAATTTAAGTGGTTATAATGCGAAGGTAGATAGCTTGAAGGAAAGTCAGGCGATTGTTGAGCGTCCAGAGGGAATGGAGCGCTATACGAAAGTGATTGTCAATATAGTAGCACCAGGTGGGCGTGTCATTACAGACTATAAAGGAACAGCAGAAATTGAATTTAATGGACAGCGTAAAGTCGTTTCATTCAATACAAATACGACGGACTACAATAAAGGAACAGGTTATGCTGGTTCGGCCGTTGCTTATTTTGACTCTATCGTGTATGGTTCATCAACTGCAACAGCGTCATTAATTTCTTCAAATATTGACCCACGTTATCGTGATATGTTTAGAGAATTAATTGGCACACCAGTAAAGCAAAAAATCTTTACAAACTATAAATTTACACAAAATAAATGTACGCTTATCACAGAAATTGCCTTTGTTGTCGACCAATCAAGTTCGATGCGCAAACAAGATCCGAATAATTTTACAGCGGAAAAAACAAAGCAATTAATCCGTCAAATTGGTTCAAATAATAATATTGTTGTGCCGTTTGCAGCAAACCCAGGTTCTGTTGTAAAAGGGACAGCATCAAATATTGCCAATATGGAAGGCTTTATATCCTACGATAAGCTGTCTTCACGTAATACGAATGCAGCACAAGCTGTACAAACAGCGCTTAATAACTATACAACAAACGATAATGTAGCCAAGTCGATGGTGCTCATTACAGATGGAAAAACATCGAATGCACAAGTGGAACGCATTATCGATAGTGCGAAAAAAGCAAAAGTAAAAATTCATACAATCGCTGTTGGCCCAGCAAAGGATGTCAACACAGCCGTTTTGAAAAAAATTGCTTCTGAAACAGGTGGCCAAAGCTACCATGCGACAGATGTGGAACGTCTGCATAGCGCATATCAAGCAGTAATCGATGCGATTTTATGTCAAACATTCGTATCAGATGCAAGCTGTGATACAAGTGCTGGCTTATTCAATATAGCAAAAGTGGACATTACACGTTCAACAGTCATTATGACAGCAGAATTAAATGAAAACTGTACAAATGTTGCATCGATGCAAGTACGCTTTAGCTCTGTGAATGGCGATGTCAACTATGACTTAATTGATCGCGGACAAAATGTTTACAAAGTAAGTCAAGCAATCCGTAAATTTAATCGTTTTGATTTATATAACGAAGTCATCTTCCGTGCCTTCGACCAAAATGGTAATTTAATTGCTGATAAAGAAGTGAAGCTATAAAAATAGGGTGCCAAACAGGATATAGCTGTTATTGATAGCTTGACTTTCAGCACAATTAACATGTTGCATAAAGAAGGTAATAAAAAAGTCGATTTCACAACAAGCAATTTTGGTGTGTAAATCGACTTTTGATTTTAACTATAGAATTGAAAGCAATAGTGCCTAATTAGCCTCTTTATTCTTTACTGTATTCCGCTGTAAAATACTCTATACCTTGAGAATCTTTGATGATTCTTTCACCTATTTTTTCGAATTCAAACTGTACTATATTAGGTATAGATACGATATATTTAGAGCCATCCGTCGTAATCTTGGCATTTTCATATATTTGTAGGAAATGTTCACCTTCTTGTATACCAAGGCTTTCTAAAAACAAATCAATATCACTTAATTTTTTACTGCCACTTTCATTGCGCGGACCACTCATCATCAAACCTTCTTCAGTTAAAGCCATTGATTGCCCAGCGTTATTCTGAAATCCAGAGTTTTTAAAGTCATCTACATATGCTACTAAATCATCATTAGATGTACAAGCAGATAATAGCAAAATAGTGAATAAAAAGACGAGTAATTTTTTCATCCAATCCACCTCCAGTTTATCTTTATAAACTTATTGATCATACAGAAAAAGCTTTTGAGCAAAAATCACCAAATGAATAAGGACTGAAGTTAGTGCTAATTTTTTTCATGCGCTCTAGTTGGTGCTGGGTAACCCCCTTTAGAAACATAACCTGTATAAAATCCATGATATAAAGAGTCCTTATCACGATAGTAAGTATCTAAAGTTAAGTAACCAGCATATGTTCCATCATTATATAAATATGTTTGTGGGGGTAGAGCGAATTTCTTAGGTATAATAACCTCTATTGTTACATATTTTCTTGCAGTTGATGCAGGTTCAATAGTAGCAGCATTGGCTACAGGGCTATAATAAGGTGTTGTGAAAGATATAGTTAAAGAAAATAATAAATATATTAAAAAATGTTTTTTCATTATTTATCACTCCTTGTCGTAAGCTTGCATATTTTGAGTTTTTGTAGGATGTACTATAGGGTAATTAGTATTATACACATATCCAGAATACATAGCATAAGAACCATTTAAAGTACGCTCAAAAGATAAGTAACCTTCTAAGTTTGTTTGATGCATAGTACGGGTGACAAAAATCCATGGTGGTGGTCCTGTTGGATGAAGAAGTGGGCTAACAAAATATTTATGTTCTATCCATACCTTTGTTAAAGTAGGGCTTGCTGTAATAACATCTTCATTTGTTTCTTGCGGCTGGAGAAGGATATCGTGATATTCTTCTCCTTGGTTTGCAAATGCAGATAAAGAGCCTGTTAGAAGAAAGAGTATAGTTATTGTGAAATATGCAACTAAAATTCTGTTAATGGATTTATTCATAACTCTAAGAACCCACCTTTCAAGTAATTTTATAGAAAATACTGTATACCTAGGATGTTTCTAGGGTAACATAAGGCTTCCTTTTTCACACCGCCAATATACCGCCAGCATACCGACATGATTTTGTCGTTATACTTCATTTTAATTTTATTAATTGTTTATGTATGTATAATCGCTAAGCTTTATTGCTTCTTATCACGTATTGCTATGCTAATAATGATTTCGATACCATTTCATCCACATGCTCACTTGTGATTCGTTTTTAACCGCCATATTTCTCGATGATTTCCTTTGTTGTTAATTCCCCTACTAACTTTTCCTTGGCGATTATCTATTTCATCTCTACTGGATAACTAACTCTTATTCCCGTAGAAAAACACCTTTACATTGATTTGATAAGGTACATTATCAAATTAACGCAAGGTGCTTTATGTTGTCTGATGAAATTAGGTTAGTCCAAATTAATAGGGGGCTTATCATTTCACAATAGCCTGTTTGTATGGGCCCCTTTATCGCTTAGTCGTAGTCTTTTCTTAATTGTGTAATCCATAGTTGTCCATACCAACAATTATATTCAATAGTAGAATATTAACCTCTCTTTACCAGCAATAGCTGTCGAGCAACTAATAGCCTTTTATTAATTGTTAAAGAGGTGTTATGTAAAATATCTATTTGACCTGATGGATGTTTGAAGGATTTACTAAGATTCTGAATTTCAATCATATTGTTCACCTCAGTTGTGAGATTGGTGTTAAAAATATAGGGTTTTTTTAAATCATAAGTAGCTGTTGGAGAACGTAGGCTATTGCCTTCGTTCTCCACAGATTCACTTTCATGTTAATAAATATACAATTTTACAGGGCCATTTGCATAACCAGTTCCACCATTTGTCACACTTAGGCTAGTACCTCATGTGCGTGAACTTAAGCCACTTAAATTTATACGTCATTTTAATTTTATTAATTGTTTATCAATTAGTTTGTATGTATAATCGCTAAGCCTCGTTGCTTCTTCATCACGTGTTACCATGATGATTGTTTGCCCCTGTGCTCGATAAAAGGATAATAAATTTAATAATTCATTGCGGCTTTCTACATTTAAATTGCCTGTTGGCTCGTCACAAATAAGTATGCTAGGGTTGCCTAGAAGAGCTCGAGCAATCGCTACACGATGTTTTTCTTCGGATGATAGATCTTCAGGAAAGCGTTCAAATAATTCAGGATCAATGCCAACTTGCTCTAATAACGTTATCGCTTTTGGGTATAGTGTTTTTTTCGGCTCATCATGAATAAACGGCAAAATCACATTGTCTACTATGGAATAATGTGATAAGAACTTAAAGTTTTGATAGACAAAGCCAATATGCTTTCGACGGTAATTGCCTCTAGCTTTATCACTTAACTGATAAAGTTCAATATCATCATACAGTACTTCTCCTGTAGTTGGTGGTAGTAGCCCAGCAATACAGCCTAAAAATATTGTTTTCCCTGCACCAGAAGGGCCAAGAATTGTGTACCATTGTCCTTTTTCAATCGTTAAAGAAATATTATGTAAAATATCAATTTGACCTGTTGAATGTGTGAAAGATTTACTAAGATTACGAATTTCGATCATGATGCTCACCTCGATTGGATTAGGATGTTAGTTCAGTCAAGTAGGCATTAATCCAAAGTGAATAGATGATTCTTCTCTGGATTATCCGTACTTTATTTGAGTTAGTATAGTTCTGCTAGGTTTAAAATATATGGAGGTGCTTTAATTCTTCACTGTACTCTTGTGTATAATATTCTACTTCTTGAGAGTGTTTCATCATTATGTTCTAATTTTTTCTTCAAACTGTACAATATCATTAAGAAATACAATCTACTTTGAGCTTTCTATAGAGATTTTAGCATTCTCATAAATTTGTCAGAGTTTTCACCTTCTTGTATAGTAAGAGTCTCTAAAATAAATCAATATCACTACTTATTTTGCTGTCACTTTAGCTTCGCTGACTAAATTCCTCATTTGTTAAAGCGATTAATTTTACCCTATTGTTATATAAATATATTTTCATGGTAAAGCAAATGACTG
>NZ_PYWN01000168.1 GCF_003049505.1 Metasolibacillus meyeri | reverse complement strand
ATGGATACAACAAAATTGATATAGCTTTTTGAAATGGAAATAACTCTATTATATTGTTAAAGCAAGAACGTCTGATAATAGTAGTCAGGTATTTTGCTTATAGAGCAAACAAAGAATTTATCACAAGCAACTTTTGGATATAAAAGTTTAAAGGAATAAGACCAAAAGTAAAAATATCTGTATTCACACCAATTTGAAAGAATTGCGCTTGTCACCACCTTTTCCACCCCCCTCAATCCCATTATTTATTTCTAAAATTTCAGTTATTCAGTGTATGATGAGTTATCTATTTAAAAATAGAATGTACTATTATTTGAATGTAGAGGGGAAGATAACCTGAATCTGCATTTTTGCGGTTTGTGCAAAAAGCTAAGTGAAAGCAAGCGACAATGTCTTTTTATTGTTGCGCGGTAGGTTCTTAATCACTCATATCTTAAAAATTAAGAAAAAAATATAAACTAAAAAATTTACCCCTCATTTAAGTGTATATAAGTTTTATTATATACAGCCAATTTAGGGGTGATTTTTATTTTTAATTGGAGGAAAATAATATTGACAGAAACTAAACTAACAGAATTAGAATTAATCAAATTAACGATGAACTATGGCTTCAATGGCAGTGAATTAAATAATCCTTACTTTATTGAAAAAGGATTCTTAAAAAGTAATGGTTCATATCAATCATTCACTAAGAAAATTGATGCTATTTGTGAAAGTTGGGAAAGACTAGGGAAGAAAAAAGGTGAGCCAGCGTTGTATATTATACGTGGTTTGAAAAGGAAGGCAGATAATATAGTTGATAATCGAAAGTTTAATGGCTTCGATAAACATGATTATTTAATCAGTAAGTATGTATTTAATCGTTTAGTTGAAATGGATGTGGATGATAGCCGTAAAAATTCAAATTATGGATGGTCAATTGATTGTAAAGCTTTTAATCCCGTTCAGATAAATAAAGAAATGATACGGATACACTTCCGTGACTTATATATGGATGAAGATAGCGAACAAGTTTATAACGGATTCCAGCGTTATATTAAAAATAATAATCGTAGTATGATTGATAAGGCTTTTAAGTATTTGGAGGACGAAAATCTGATTAAGAAAACTATTCACTACTCAGCTATTAACTTGGACAACCAAAAGGTTTACATTGACAAGAAGAAGTACGATTCATTTTCATCTAGTAGAAAGTTTATTTTGGATAATTACGGATTGACAGTTTATAATTATGATTATTTAAGTGATAATGAAAAATATGCAGAGATGTTTGAGGAACTAGAGCAGCTATACGATGACATGAAAATGAAATCAGTTTTTATTTCCGTATCAGTTGAATTGTTAAATAGGGATATTTTTCATGAGATTGGGGTAGATGATTTTTTTAATGCTTACTACAGTCGATTAATTGAAAAGATGAACAAGTTACAATCTAAATCAATCAACGATTATGCCAATTTATATAATTGTTTTAAATCATTTGGTTTATTGTCTACCCTTAGTATTGTAATAAAGGATAATGTACGTCTTAATCAATTAATAGAGAGTAAGCGTCCAGATAAATCAGTAATTTATTCAATTCTTTTTGAACGTCACAAGAAGGGGAAAAAGATGAGTGATAAATTTTATGAAACATTGGATGAAATGGAGTTAATGCTATCAGATATAGCGATTTCAAAAAAGGAAGAGGTAAGTGTAAAGAAATATACAAGCGAGAAGATTGCTGAACCTTTAACAATTGATGATATTGTAGACTTTGATTCAATTATCGTAAAACCATGATAAATATATTCCATTTAATAATTTTAGCGCATTTTTCAAAGGAATACTGAAAAAATAACCTTACATCTAATAGTAAAGAGTTAGTTAATGCAATTAATAGGATTAAACTCGCATTTAGTAAACTAGTGAGCTAGCCAATTTCGGCTGGCTCTTTTTAATTTGTGACACTTACACATTTAACCATGGTAAGGTAGAATAATCTAATGCTTGGTAATGCATTTATATAATACATCTACATTGACGATACTGTTACATTACGATACACGATTAAAGTGGCTTTTTTCTATTTTAATTGTAGGTTACCTATGTGCTTATAGGCATAGCATCGTATTCGTACGATTATATATACGATGACAATAGGTAAGAGTGGGAATATGGTGCGCGGTTGTTTTCTTAAATAATTATCTATAATAATGCTGGTGTTGTATTATTGCTAAATTAAAGAGATAATAAATGTATGCTTTTATAACTTAGCATACATATGAAATGCTGATATAAAGACATTCTATTATTGATACCCTATTGAATGTATGATAATTTGAAATTAATTAAAATAGCATACATGTGAGAGGTGGAAAAATCATGGCTAATTTGAATGAAAAGAAAGGCATGTTGATTGATGTACAACCTATAAAAAGTAAACAAGAAATTAATGAATTAATCGAAGCATTAGGAATGTCACAAAATGGATTGCGTGACCAGCTATTATTTAAATTGGGTGTTTCAACAGGGTTAAGATGTGGTGATTTAGTAGCTTTGAAAGTGGAACAAGTGAAAGGCAAATCTAATTTTAAAATTCGTGAAGGTAAAACGAAGAAGGAACGTACAGTCTATTTGAACAACTTAATGGCTGATATTGCAGATTATATTGAAATGTTGCCATCTGATGAAATTTATTTGTTCCCTAGTCGTAAAGGCGATAGTCACATTACAACCACACAAGCTTATCGCATTATTGCTAAGGCTGGTGATATGATTGGTAATAACTCAATTGGTACACACACAATGCGTAAAACGTTCGGCTACACATATTATCAAGCAACTAAAGACGTAGCAACATTGATGGAGATTTTTAACCATTCATCGCAAAAGACAACATTACGTTATATTGGTATTACAGAGGAAACAATTGAGAATAGCATAAAGAGTATTTCGTTCTTTTAATGGTTGATATTGATTAACTATATTTTACCAATATATGTATATGAGGTTGGGATTAAGTGACGATTGAAAAGATTATATTACTTGGAATAGGAACTGTATGTGGTTATCTTCTCTTGAATGAAAAATATAAGCTTAATGAAAGTTTTAAAGATATTATAGTTACGATACTATTTGTTGACGCATATTTTTTTGCGGTGTTTGAGGTTATAGAACCTAGTGAATTTATGTTTAAAAACGGTTATTTTATAAATTATTTCCCATTATTTCCGTTGATGTTGTTAGCTGTTATATTAGTTATTATGATTTGGAGATTTGGAAAAGAGTTAATAGAAGAAAATAAAGTGACTTATATAATTTGGATGCTTAGTTACATAGTATTAATATTTTCTTTTATTTATTTCATTATATACCATTATAACAACTGTCTCTTATACACATCT